>JAITWZ010000007.1 GCA_031284985.1 Mycoplasmataceae bacterium | reverse complement strand
AATTCAGTAGTTTATGCTGATGGTGGATTCTCAACATTTATTATGCCGCTATTGTCAATTGTTTTTATGTTATTACCATTTATTGTTATTAATACACGACGACATATGCTAGACGAGATGAACAATGAATATATTAAATTTGCTCTATCATGTGGTATGAGTAACTTTCGCGTTTATTATTTATATGTATTCCGTGTAGCTGGTGTTAAAATTCTTCACCAATTACCAACTGATTTAATTTTAGCATTATTCGGTGTATCGATTCTTACAGAAACACAATGAGGTATTCCTGGAATGGGTAAAATGATTGGTGGGTCTTTCAGCGCTACAAAAGATATCTTCACTGTTATGGGTTATGCCACTTTAGTTGCTTTTTCAGGAATATTTTCTAAATTAATTTCTGATATCGTCTGTGCGGTTTTTGATCCACGTGTCGCTTTGCATAAATAGAAAGGATATAATATGAACAACAGTAAAATTGATAAAACAGAATTAGAAAAATTCAACGCCACTAACAAAGTCGAACTTAAAACGCTTGACCGAGTACTTTTTGGACCAAGTGGTTATCATAATCCTAAAGCAATTGAAAAAATTCAAGCAAAACCATATAGTTACTTTCAAAGTGTTAAAAAATTTATTCTAACTAACTGAGCCTTTGTTACATGTGCGATAATTTTTATCATCATGGTATTATGTAGTATTATTATCCCTATGGGTAGTTATGGACATTTAATCATTGATGACGCAGGTTCATCAATGATGCAACCAGAAGCTCCATCTAGTGCCCATTGATTCGGACTTGGACAATATGGTGAAGATTTTTTTGTTGAGTGTTGGGCTGGGTTAGCTAACACTATGTTGTTTGCCTTAATAATTGCTGTTATTGAAATTACCATCGGTTTAATTGTCGGATTTATTTGAGGTTATTTTCGTAGAACAGACAATTTATTTATCCAATTAACCAATGTTATTTCTGCCTTACCATCATTCGTAATGACTTTAGTAGTCATTTTCTCAGCAGGAAATGCTTACTGACCACTTATTTTAGCGATTTCAATTCAAACATGGGTTGGATTTGCGATTGTTGTAAGAACGCAAGTAATGTTTACAAAAAACACTGAGTTTAACATTGCTTCAAGTATATTAGGTTCTTCTCACACAAAGATTATATTTAAAAACATTGCCCCTTGTATTCTTCCAATAATTGTACAAACTATTGCATTCAGTGTGCCTAATGCTATTTCAATGGATGCTTTCATTCACTTTTTAAATTTAGGATTTGCAGATGGTAATAAAATTACATCATTAGGATGAATTATTAAAGCCGTTATTGGATCTGACCAGACTTATTGACAAGAGTTCCCAATGTTAATTGCTGCTCCAATTACAATGATTATTATCCTTGGTGTTATATTCTTCATTATTGCTCGTATCTTGGCTGATGCCTTAGATCCGCGAAATCACAGGTAGTTTATGGGAAAAGTAATTGTTAGTATTAAAGATTTAAATGTTAAGTTCATGTCACATGGAACAGTTAATTCAGTTATTAAAAATATCTCATTAGATATATATGAGAATGAAACACTTGCAATTGTTGGTGAATCTGGTAGTGGTAAATCAGTGTTAACAAGAACATTTACTAACATTATTGAAAGAAATGGTTTCATTACTAATGGAAGTATTAATTATTATGGTAAAATGCCAAACTTGATTGGTGCACATGATGAACAAATCGATTTAACTACATACCATTACCATTTAATGGATGGCATATCACGTAGTAAAGTAATCAAACTATATAAGAAAGAAATTAAAGAGATTAATGATTTATTGTTGAAAGATACTATCAACGAAGACGCTGCTTTGCTTAAAGAAAAAATTCAACAGTTACAACAAGAAATGGATAAATTCATTAATTCAAAACCATCTTGATTTAAACCAAATTTATATGCTAAAGATATCTGCAAGATTCGTGGTGGAGTAATCGCTAATATTTTTCAAGACCCCATGACATCACTTAATCCCTTGTTATCAGTTGGTCAACAAATTAGTTGAGTTCTAAAATTACACCAAGGCTTAAGTAATGAAGAGGCTAAAGCTACAGCATTAAAATTGTTAGACAAAGTTGGTATTATCAATCCTGAAAAAGCGTACAAGACTAAACCAATTGATTTTTCTGGTGGAATGAAACAACGAGTTGTAATTGCAATTGCTCTAGCAGCAAATCCTAAAATATTAGTTGCTGATGAACCAACAACTGCTCTAGATGTAACCATTCAAAAACAAATCTTAAAATTAATTACTGATCTTAAAAATGAATTTAAATTCACAATTATTTTCATTACACACGATTTAAGTGTTGTGGCAAATATCGCTGATAGAATTGCTGTAATGTATTGTGGACAAGTAATTGAGTATGGTACAAAAGATGATATTTTCACAGATCCACGTCACCCATATACATGAGCCCTGTTATCTTCATTACCACAATTAGCAAGCAAGAATGAAACATTATATATGCTACAAGGTAGCCCACCGTCACTTTCAACAGCAATTACGGGTGATCCATTTGCTCCACGAAACGAGTATGCTCTAGCAATTGATTTTAAATATGATCCTCCATTTTTTAAAGTTAGTGACTCACATTATGCAAAAACTTGGTTATTAGATGAACGTGCTAAAAAGATTAATGTACCTAAAAAAATAGTTGATTTACAAAATTTAATTAAGAAAGGAATCCACTAATGAATTCAGATAAAGTTTTAAAAGTAAGAAATTTACATATTACATATGATACTGGTAGTCGTAAGCATACGGCTGTTAAAAATATTTCTTTCGATGTTAATCGTGGCGAGATTTTAGGATTAGTTGGTGAATCTGGTAGTGGTAAAACTACTATTGGCAAAGCAATCGCTGGAATTGTTCCAATCGCTGGTGGGAATGTTTATTTTAACGATAAATTAATTTTTGGACCAACTCCAAAAGTTAAAAAGAATCTTAGTGTTATAAACCGTGAAATTAATTATATTAAACATAATTTTTATACAATATACCGTTTGTTTAACAAAATAATAAACAACATGCACAATAATATTAGTACAGAAACACTTAAGAATTTAAATCTAATTATTTCAAAAACAGTTACACAAGTTGAAACTGTGTGAGATAGTTTAACGGCTTTTGCTAGTTATCTCAATGAAGCTAGTCTTATTGATCGTTCGCTATTGGTGAAACATCACACTGTTTTTGTTTATGCAACTAATGCCCTTGAATTTTCGATTAATAGCATTCTATTAATTAAAACTGATTTAATGTATATTAATTATGTTATTGATAATAAAATTGATGCTAAAGCTAAACTTAAAAAGAAAATAAAAAATTTATTTTCAAAGATTGAAGACCACCATTCAAAACAACCAAATATTAATGAAATAAATAAAGCTAAAGACGAAATTGTTAATATTCGAAAACAATACTTGGATGAAGTTGTCACTATTTTAAATAATGAGATATTTAAAAAATATGAGGTAGCATATGATTCATTAGTAATGACAATCAATACATTGAAAATATTAAAATATATTTTAATTAAGAGTCCAAATTATGCAAACAAAATCTTAAAATTGAAATCAATTGTTCCAAAATATAATGAAGGATTACGCGATAAATTAAATGACTTGATTAAAAAGTCTGATGCAATATATGAGTCAATTTCTCACTCTAATACTTGCTTAGCAGATGTAATTGCAGCTATTGAAGATATTGATGTACCAAAAAAATCAACATGATATCATGAAAAAAAAGATATCCAAATGATTTTTCAAGACCCAACATCTTCATTAAATAGTCATATGACAGTTCGAGATATTGTGGCTGAAGGAATGCGAAATTATCCTGATACTTACCGTACAACTGCTAATAAAGCTGCAGCAGCGAAAGATTTCACAAGTAGAAAAAATGATATTGCTAAATCATTAGCAAAAGAAAAAACAGCGTTGAGCCAATTCAAAGACCACTCTTCTAAAGAATATAAAATTTCTCTAAAAGAATATAACAAACAACAATCAGCTTATAAAAAAATGAAAATGAATGATGACTATTTATTGAATTTTGTTATTTTAAATCTACTTGATAAAGTTGGTTTACTTCCTGAACACCTAAACCGTTACCCACATGAATTTTCTGGAGGACAGCGTCAGCGAATTGGAATTGCTCGAGCAATTGCTCTACATCCGTCATTAATTATTGCTGATGAACCCATTTCTGCTCTAGATATGTCAATCCGTTCACAGATTTTAAATTTATTTAATAAATTTCATACTGAGATTGATTTTGCATGTATATTTATTACACATGATCTTAATGCTGCTAAGTACATCACTAATCGTATTGCGGTAATTTATCATGGTAGTATTGTTGAAATTGCTGCCGTTGATGAAATATTTAATAACCCGATTCACCCATATACAAAGCATTTATTGGAAGCTATTCCTAAATTGAGTAATAAAATTGCTGGTAGTTCATACACTCAAGATAATATAAAATATGAATATAGTAAAATTCATTATGACTATCATATTGACCCACCACAATATTTCCAAGTTAATAGTAGACACACTGTGTATTTAAATAAGCGTGAGATGCAAGAAAGGAACAAATAATTACCAATGATTAATGTTGAGAACGTTCGTTTATTATTTGAAAAATATAAAAAAAATATTTATGGTCTACGTCACCAAATTCACATGCATCCTGAACTTAAATGAGAAGAGAAACAAACATCTTTATTAGTACGAAATACTTTAAAAAAATTAAACATTCCATTTAAGGTGATTAAAGGAATTGGAGTTTTAGCAGTGGTTAAAGGTACAAAGGCTGGTAAAGGTAAAGTTGTTTTACTACGTGCTGATATGGATGCATTACCTATTCAAGAAAAGGTTGAGATACCATTTAAGTCAAAAGTTCCTGGTAAAATGCACGCTTGTGGTCATGATTGTCACACCGCAAATTTACTTGGTGTAGCGATGATTCTTAACCAATTAAAAAGTAAATTTTGTGGATGTGTTAAATTATTGTTCCAACCAGCAGAAGAAGGTGGTTTTGGTGGTAAGGTAATGGTTGAAAATAAAATATTAGAAAATCCACAAGTTGATGCTGCTTTTGCCACACATGTTATCACTAGTGAAAAAAGTGGAAAGTTTAATGTTTATCAAAAAATATTATGTGGTTCAGCAGACAGTTTTAAAATTACAGTACAAGGGATTGGTGGACATGCTGCAACACCCCATAAGACAATTGATGCCATTTTTGTTGTTGCACAAGTGATTAATGCCATAAACTCAATTACTTCGCGTTATATTGATCCGAATGTTTCTAAATTAATTTCCATTTGCTCTGTCCAAGCTGGAACAGTAACAAACATTATTAGTGAAAGTGCACAAATAGTTGGTACAGTACGTGCTGTTGATGAAATAACACGAAAACAATTAATGACACATGTTAAAAATGTTGCTACTGGTATTTGTAAGACATACGGAGCTAAATGTCATATTGAATATGAATTAGGTTATCCAGTGTGTGTAAATGATGACAAACTTGAATCATTAGTTATAAACACCCTAAAACAAATTGTTGGTGAAACTGATGTTAATATTTGTCATGGTGATTTGTCTGGTGAAGATTTTGCTTATATAGCTAAGCAAGTCCCATCATTTTACTTTGACACTGGTACATGTGAAAAAGATCAACAACCAACTTCGCACCACAGTGACACATTTTACGTTGCTGATGATGCATTTTTTCCATATGCGTGCCCAGCGATGACGCTTGTTGCTTTGAATTTCTTAATGGGGGACAACAATGAGTAGTTTGATAAACCAAATTAAAACACTTAGCAAAAAATATCTTAGTTTAATGATTAAGACTAGACGAACTATACATATGCATCCAGAATTAGGTTGACAAGAGTTTGCTACTTCTAAATTAATTCAAGCTGAACTTAAAAAAGCGAAGATTGAATATAAGCTAATAAAAGATATTGGAATTTTAGCTACTATCAATGGTGCTAAGCCAGGTAAGGTTGTTTTATTACGAGCTGATATGGATGCTTTACCGCTTGAAGAATTAGTCAATGTACCTTATAAGTCAAAAATTCATGGCAAGATGCATGCTTGTGGTCATGATTGTCATACAGCTAATTTATTGGGTGTTGGTTTAATCTTAAATGAATTAAAAAAACAATTTAGTGGAACTGTTAAATTAATGTTTCAACCATCTGAAGAAACTGGAGTTGGTGGTGCCTTACCAATGGTGGAGGCAGGAATTTTAAAAAACCCACAGGTTGATGCAGCTTTTGGTTTGCACACAGGTGGTGGTATGTTAGGAACTACCACTTTCCAATTTGGTTCTTCATCAGGTTGTCCAGATGATTTTAAAGTTGAATTATTTGGTAGTGGTGGACATGGTGCAGGACCACATAAAACTACTGATTTAATTAGTGTTGGTGCACAATTCATTGCAAATTGCCAAATGATAGTTACTCGTCGCTTAAATCCACAACTACCAGCTCTAATTACATTTGGTGAGTTTAAAGCCGGTAATGCACATAACATCATTGCCCCATATTGTTTATTATCAGGCACATGTCGTTCAAATAATGAAAAAGTCCGTAAAGAACTGTATGATATGTTTGAGGATCTATTAAAAACAACATGTGCCACAAATAAATGCCAATATAAATTTGAATATGGCTGATCATACCCACCAGTGGTTAATAATCAGCAAACAACATTATTAGTAAAAAATACATTAACACAATTACTTGGTAAAAAAAATGTTATAGAAGCTACACGTCCTAGTTTAGGTGGGGAAGATTTTGCTTATGTTGCTAAAGAAGTACCAGCAACTTTTTATTATGTTGGTATTGCTAAAAAAGGACAACCAGTTTATTGTAGTCAAGCGCATAATCCTAATTTTTATGTTGATGATGAGAAATGATTTCCAATTGCTTCCACATCATTAGCAGAAATAGCAATTAATTTTTTAGAAGAACAAAAGAAATAATAATATTATATTTCAGATTTAATACGAGCAGACTTACCAGAACGGCTACGCATATAAGAAATATAGTTACGACGTACCTTACCTTGACGTAATACATCAATTTTTACAATCAATGGAGAATGGATGTTATAAGTTATTTCATTGCCAATACCATTAGTTTCTCGACGTAGAATGAATGAACGGTTTAAACCACCACCATTGATACGAATCACTACACCCTCTAAACGCTGAACACGAGTTTTGCTTCCTTCATTAACTTTAAAGTAAACAGCAACAGTATCACCAGATGAAAAAACAGGGATATCATCACGCATTTGCGTTGTTTCTACTGCTTTAATGATTCCACCTTTATTAATACGTGCCATGTTTATCTACTTACTATTATTATACTTTATAAATAGGTCTGGACGATTTTTTTTTGTTTTATCGATTTGTTGTTGCCTTCTTCAACCAGCAATTTTACTGTGATTTCCACTTAATAATACATCTGGAACGCCATATCCTTGAAAGTTAATTGGTTTAGTGTAAATTGGGTAGTCTAGGAGGTTATTATCGAACGTTTCACACTCTAAACTGTCTTTATTGATACTTTTATCAATTAATCTTGTTGTTGCTTCAATAATGACCATGGCTGGGATTTCACCACCTGTAAGGATATAATCACCAATGGAGATGATTTCATCCACATAATTGCTAATTCGCTCATCAAAACCTTCATAATGCCCAGCAATTAGGATTAAATCTTCATATTTAGCTAGCTGTTGTGCTTTTTGTTGCACAAATGTCGTACCTTGAGGGGATAATAGCACAATGTGACTATTTTTTTTCTTATATTTCTTAATTGCAGCCACAATTGGTTGTAACGCCAAAACCATTCCTGGACCCCCTCCATATTGATAATCGTCAACTTTTTTGTGTTTTTCAGTAGAAAAGGTGCGAAAATCAACTATTCTAATTTTAATAGTCTTCTTTTTAATAGCGTTTTTAATAATAGATGTTGTTAGAAAATTCTTAAAAACATCAGGGAATATTGTTAAAACAATAATATTCATTACTATTGTTGTTGGCTATTATCAGAAGGTTCGCTTGGTGTGTCAACTACAGGATCAGTTGCTTGTTTTGTTTCATCAGCAGCAGCCTCAGGTTGTTTTTCATGATGAAATACACCAATAATTGCTTCACCAATATCTTTAATTTTTTCACCAAGTGATTTTTTCTCTGTTTCATCTTCAATTGGCATATCAACGATAGGTTGGTTATCTTGTTCATCAATAATTTTTTGTTGAGCTAAAATTTCAGGAGGAACAACAAGTTCTTCGTCAGTAATTGCGTTAGGACTGATAATTGAAGGTTCTGGAATATTTTGTATAACAGGCTTTGGAGCAGGAGCAGCAGCTGGAATATCAGCGGAAACTTTAACATCAGGAGCTACTACTTTTTTAGCTTTTCCCTCTTTTTTAATGCGTAACTTTTTAGCAACTTTTTTTGCTGATAATTTACGTTTTGATTTTTTTTCAGGCGCGTCGCTAACTTTTGTAGATGCGATTATTTCTTTTCAAATACCTTGATCTTTTAAAAAGTTTAGAACAGTTTCAGATGGTTGAGCACCAACCTTTAATCATTTAACAATTGCTTCTTTATTTAAACTTACTCGTGGTTGGTTTTGTTTACTAGCAGCTGGAGTAGGGTTAAAAGTACCTAATAATTCTAAATATCCACCATCACGTTTGGTTTTTGAGTCGACTGCTACTATTCTAAAAAAAGGTGTATTTTTTCTTCCGTAGTGTGTTAGTCTAAGTTTTACCATAAAATTATCTTATACTATTATTATATTATATATATAGTTTAAAAATATATTTTCTATGTTCTAAAATCATTTTATTAGCAAACAATGCGTAATTTTTATGAGTTTTATATGCATAATAAGCCGTAAAAATGTAATTTTAAGCCGTTATAACTTGGAAATAGCAGGAGTTATGTATATTATTGTATAATATAGATACACAAAATTATAAAAAATAATGATATGAGCAATATTTTAACAATTGAAGACGTTATCACCAAAGCTGAAACTTATAATAAACGCCAAAAATATGAGCAAGCTATTGCCATTTTAGAACAATTTCAGAAAGAATGTGCAGTTATTCCCGGTAAATATCTCTTAAAATACAATGATTTGTTAGAAAAAACTAAAAAAATACTACAAAATGCTACATATGAAAAAAAGATTGATAATTTTTCCCGCAATGAATTATTAATTAATATTTTTCGTGAACACAACTTATCAATTGAGTTGTTTTACAAGTATATTGACAAGTACAAAACTGATCTAACGCCATTTGATTTACAATATTTTAATCAGATCTTTAGTAACAAATACATTAAAAATAGCAATAAATTACTAATTTATAAAACTTTTTTTGAAAATAGGACTGATTTTGATTTCACTTACTTCAATATTTCCTTACAAAAAGAATTTACTATCAATCCGTCTAAAGATGAGATTTTGGCACAATTAGTGGAAATTAATGCGCTTATTCAAAAGAAATGTTTTAAAACTCCTTCTTATATTTCACCAATAAAACAAATTATGGAAGATTTTTTTTCATATTATTTTCCTACACCTGTTCCAATCAATAAAAATGAATTAGTTGATAAAGTTTATAATTATATTAACGAACTAATGTTGGGTGTTAAAAATACTGATAATGAATTTTCGCAATTGGTAATGAAGGTTACAAAAAATGAATAGAGGTGGATATGAGTGATAAAATAATAATTAAAGGCGCTAAGGAAAATAATTTAAAAAATGTTGATGTAGAAATTCCGAAGAACAAATTGGTAGTAATTACTGGAGTTTCAGGAAGTGGTAAGTCATCATTAGCATTTAATACTTTGTATGAAGAAGGTAAAAGACGCTATATGGAATCATTGTCATCTTATGCTAGAATGTTTTTAGGTGGAAATGAAAAACCAAATGTCCAATCGATTGACGGACTTTGTCCAGCTATTTCTATTGACCAAAAAACTACTTCACATAACCCCCGTTCAACAGTTGGAACAGTCACTGAAATTTATGATTATTTACGAGTATTGTTTGCAAGAATTGGAAAACCACACTGTCCACATGGACATGGTTTAATTGAAACACTAACAGCTAAACAAATAAAAGATAAAATTTTTGCTAATTTAAATGAAGGACAAAAATTAATTCTTCTAGCTCCAATTGCCACTAATCAAAAAGGTACATTTGCTGATGAATTCGAAGTGTTACGTAAAGAGGGTTTTATTCGTGTTCGTGTTGATGGCAATGAGTATAATTTGGACGAAGAAATTAAAATTGATAAAAATAAATTTCATAATGTACAAATCATTATTGATCGAATTGTAATTCATAAAGATATTGAAACAGAAACCCGTATTACTCATGGAATTCAAGCAGCAATTGAAAAGGGTGATAATACTATAGTTACTTTAGTGGATGAGAAAGAAACGCTATATTCAGCATCACACACATGTAAGGTATGTGGCTTTGCTGTTCCAGAACTTGAACCACGTCTATTTTCATTTAATAGTCCAACTGGTGCATGTCAAGAATGTAAGGGTTTAGGTTTTACTTATGAGCCAGATGAACACAAAATGATTCCCAACGATTCTTTAAGTATTGAAGAGGGTGGTATTGATTATTTCAAAAATACAATTAATACAACTTCTGTTGATTGAATGAGCTTTGATTGTTTACTAAAACATTATAAAATCCGCAAAGATGTTCCAATTAAAAGTTTAACAAAAAAAGAGCGTGAAATTATTTTATATGGTTCTCCTGAGCCGATTTCATGTTCAATTACATCAAAGAGTGGTAACACTTTTAATAAGCATGGAATAGTTGAAGGTGTTTTGTCATTAATTAAAAGACGTCATCTAGAAACTGGTAGTGAAGATTCACGTGCTTATTATTCAAAATATATTAGCATGAAACAATGTGCTCATTGTCATGGTAATAAATTAAATGAAGCAGCTTTAAGTGTGAAAATTAATGGTAAAAATATTACTGAGATCACATCATTAACAATTCAAAATGCTATTAATTTTTTTCTAAATATTAAATTAACTGCTACTGAAAAACAGATTGCTGAATTAGTTCTAAAAGAAATCCTTGATCGTTTAAGTTTTTTAAACGATGTTGGTTTAAATTATTTATCATTAGAACGTAGTGCTAATACTTTATCAGGTGGTGAAGCACAAAGAATTCGTTTAGCGACACAGATTGGTTCTAACCTAACTGGAGTCTTATATGTACTAGATGAACCATCTATTGGTTTACACCAAAAAGATAATTCAATGTTAATTAAATCATTAAAAAAAATGCGTGATATTGGTAACAGTATTGTGGTTGTTGAACATGATCTTGAAACAATTGAGGAGTCTGATTATGTGATTGAAGTTGGACCTAATGCTGGAATTTATGGTGGAACAATCACAGCTGCTGGAACTCCTAAAGAAATAGCGGCAAATAAAAAATCAATAACAGGACAATATTTAAGTGGTACTACAAGTATTCCAATTCCCAAAACTCGCCGTAGTGGTAATGGCAAAAGAATTATAATCAAAGGTATTAAAACTAACAATCTAAAAAATATTGACGTGACTATTCCCATGGGTAAAATGATTGCAATTACTGGTGTATCTGGTAGTGGAAAATCAACTCTAATTAATGAAGTGTTGATACCAAATATCCAAAAGAGATTATTTGATCCTTTTATCTCTGCTCCAGAAGTTAAATCAATTGTTGGTATAGCCGAAGTTGATAAAATTATAAGTGTCACTCAACAACCTATTGGGCAAACACCGCGTTCTAACCCTGCTACATATGTTGGAGTTTTTGATGATATCCGTGAATTGTATACACAAATTCCCGAAGCTAAATCACGTGGTTACACAAAATCTCGTTTTTCTTTTAATGTTCCTGGTGGACGATGTGAAAAATGTAATGGAGATGGTGTTATTAGAATCGAAATGTTGTTTTTACCAAATGTACATATTGTGTGTGATGAATGTGATGGAAAAAAATACAATGAAGATACTTTACAAATTAAGTATCGCGGAAAATCAATTTCTGATGTCTTAGAAATGAATGTCGTTGAAGCATTGGAGTTTTTTGATAAAGTACCAAATATACATCATAAATTAAGCTTGTTGAATGATGTTGGTTTAGGCTATATAAAATTAGGAATGTCAGCAGATAAGTTATCAGGTGGTGAAGCACAACGAATTAAGTTAGCTAAATTTTTGCAAAAAAGAACCAGTCCTAATACTATTCTAGTTTTAGATGAACCAACAACTGGATTACATCTTGATGACATTAAAAAACTTATCTTAATATTGGATCGCATTGCTAATAGTGGTGCCACTGTAATCATTATTGAGCATAATTTAGATTTGATTAAGTGTGTTGATCATATCATTGATTTAGGACCAGATGGTGGTGAAGGTGGTGGTGAAATAATTGTTTCAGGAACACCTGAACAAATATGTGAAAACAAAGATAGCTATACAGCTCAATATCTTAAGAAAATATTACAAAATAAAAGTTTAAAATTTAAAAAATAAGTACTATTTTCTCTTGGTTCTAGCTTTTTTCATAGCTGATAAGCGTTTTTCGTATTCTTCTATTTTTTGCTTAGTTTTAATTAAAATGCTTTTCTTTGATATAAGTATATAGTTAGGCAATTTACCACTAGCAATCATCTTATTTAGTCGTACAATTTTTGCTCGACATCTTGGAATATGTAGATTTTCAAGTCGTCATTCCATTAAATAATCAGGATTATCTCTCAATCATTCCTTTGTTTTGTACTTATGATATTCTTTACTATATGAAGACCATTTTTTACACGCTTCTATTGGTTGCACATTATTTGATTTATTTTTCATTAATATATATTAGTGTTCTTTTTGCACGAATCGATGTATTTAACACACCCAATTTAATTATAATATATTTATAACAAATAATAATAAATATGAATTTATCACACATTGTTCCAAAATGCAACATATATAATATAGTATGAGGGGGGTGTAGTTCAGCGGTAGAACTTCGGCCTTCAAATCCGCGTGTCATGGGTTCAAATCCTGTCACCCCCGCCATTAGAATAGAATTAAGAACATTTAGATTCAACAACAATTTCGAAGGATAACAGCGAATATTTTTGAAATTTCTTATGAGGAACATATTTCGCTACTATAGTATGAATTAAATCCAGTGTACTCATCTTCGAGACTTGTTACCTCACATTCTGTTTTTTTGATAGCACTCTTTATTCTTCAAGTAATCAATCTATTAAATTGATGATTTGTATGCCATCAGCACTGATTTCATTTCTATCAAATTGCGATAATACAATTTTACGAAAGGAATTTTTTATACTACGAAGATTTCCTATTTCTCTTTCGCGAACTGTTGGTGAATTTAGACTTTGTGTTACTTGGAAATATGTTGTTTGATTACCATTAACAGCAACAAAATCTATCTCTCTTCCATCTCTTAATTTTCCAACTGTAACACTATAACCACGTCTAAGTAATTCAATATAAACAATGTTTTCTAACAAAGAACCATCGTTAGTCATGTTAAAATTATTTTGCGCATTTCTAATACCGTTATCAACAGAGTAATATTTACCTGATGTCTGTAATATCCTTTTGCCAGTAGTGTTGAAAAAATCAACCTTATATAATAATAAAGCTTCACATAATCAACCTAAATACCTATCTATTGTCTTGTGAGAAGTTCTAGAACTGTTGTTTGATTTTATATATGCAGAGATGGATCTAGTTGACATAATATGGCCAATATTTTCATAAACATATTGAGTGAATCTAGAAAACTCTGGGAATGTTTTTATATGGTGGCGATTCTTCACATCTTTGTTTATACTATCGAACAAAACACTTGATAATCTTGCTTTTGCATTTTTCGTATTATTCAATTCATTAAGGATTATTGGCATTCCACCAAGCTCCATATATGTGTTAAAAATCTCTATCCTGTCTAGTTTAGTATTTTCTTTTGCATAATTGTAAAATTCACTGAATGATAGAGGGTACACTCTTATTTCTTGATTCCTTCCAGTGAACAAAGTAGCTAGTGAGCTAGAAAACATCTTCGAGTTTGAACCAGTTAAATAAATGTCAAATTTTATTTTTTTATTGCTGTAGAGACTTATAACACACTTTTCAAAATCTTTTATCTCTTGAATTTCATCGAGAAAAAGATAATTCACTTTATTTTTATTTGATCGAACAATTATTTGTTTATGTAATTCACTTTCAGACATTTTTGACAATTCGTCATCATTGAAATCGTAAGTTATTATTTGTTCATCAGAAATTTTAAATCTAGTGCGAATTTCATTTTCATATTGGGATAAAATAGTAGATTTTCCACAACGTCTGACACCAGTTACCACTTTGATGACATCCTTATCCTTTCATTCCACTAACTGATCAATATAATGTTTTCTTATTATTTGCATATTTTTTCAATGACCCACTTTTAACATTTTTGTAAGAAATGGGTCATTGAGTAAGAATTGCAAATGTAAGAAATTTACATTATTTCTGTAGTATTTTATAACATTTTTACTAGAATAACACAATGTTGAAAAAGAATTAATAATTCAGCTATATGACAAATTTTAATATTAGGCAAACAAATGTGCTAATGAAATGACATTAATACCATCTTCTCTTGTGTAACTTGTTCCGCCTGCGATGATGATATTTTTAGACATTAATTTTTCCCTCTTGGTATCTGAAATAATATTGTCTAACCACTCAAAATTTCTAACAGCATCTTTGATACCAGACGGTGAACCTAATTTTACTTCAAATGCCGCCCATCTCCCATCTCACATTTCAACAATTATATCTATTTCATTACCCCTGTCATTTCTAGAATCAGAAATATAGTAAACAGCGCCGTCAACAGAACTGGCAAGTACTCGTATATCGCGTAGTACTAAAGATTCGAAAAACAGTCCAAATGCTTCGCGATCATTTATTAGGTGATTAGATGTAATTCCTAAACTTGCAGTTGCGATTGAAGGGTCACAAAATGCTCATTTTGGCTTTACTCGCAACCGTGATTTGGCACGTATGTGAGGTGATCAGGCTTCAAGTTCGTCAAGCAAATAAACCCTCATCAATTGGTCGAGATATACACGAAGTGTATTAGGGGATATTTGAGATTCTTTTGCGATATTTTCCATAGATGAAGATGTACTAATATTCCGCGAGATTGCCCTAATTAGCGAAATAACTCTTTGTTTACTTATTTTTTGTGACACATTTCGTAGATCAACATCTGAAAGATTTTCAATATATGATTTTATTCTGTTTGATGAATCTTTTTCATTTAAATTTAGATTGCTTGGTCAACCACCTATTACAATGTATTTAGCATAGTCAGTAAGTGAAAATTCTTTATTTCCAAAAATTTTTTCATTATTTTTTTTAAATAAATTTTTGAAATCAACTTCTTTTGAACCAATGCCACTTTCACATAATGACATTGGAGACATTTTTACAATTATCATTCTTCCTGCTCCTGAGTGTCTATTTGCGCTATATTCAGGTGCTGTTGAACCCGTTAAAATAAATTGCGCTGTTGTTCTTCTGTCATCAACTTCTCTTCTAACTTTATCTCATAAAATCGGAACATTGTGCCATTCGTCTATTAATATTGGAGTCTCTCCACTCAATACTAATGTTGGCTCAACAGCGATAGTTTCGTTTTTTGGGTCATTTGAAAATAATCTATATGTTGTTTTTGCGAATTTTTCAGCTGTTGTAGTTTTTCCACAATCACGAACACCTTCAATGACGATACAACCTGCAGCAGATAATGAATCTTTTATTTTTCCTTCTATTATTCTTGGTTTATATTTAGCTTCCATAATACTATTATAGTATATTTGAGCAGTTTGTCCAGATATTTTTGAGTGATTTGTCCAGATAAATTTGAGCAGTTTGTCCAGATATTTAATGACCCACTTTTAACATTTTTGTAAAAAATGGGTCATTCTACTTATAGCTGAAGTAACATCGACATAACGATTCGTTTACTAAAATATTCGTTAGCTGTCATTTATGCTTGTTTTATTTCAATGTGATAGAATTGAAGCTGAGTGGTAAACTTATAAGGTTTTAGTAGTTAGTCAAACGCTAAACTTTTAACATTTATGTCAATTGTTTAGCGTTTATGTATAATAGAAATATGCAGGAAATAATCAGAACATACTATCTTAACACCCTTATAGAATGGAAGGATAAACATTTCATTAAAGTTATTACTGGTGTAAGACGAAGTGGAAAATCTACTATTCTTAATCAGTTTAAAACAAAAATCATTAAAGATTTTAAAGTAAATAAAAACCAGATAATATCATATGATTTTAACGATCTAATTTTATCACAATTAAAATATTTAGAACTTTATAAAGATATTATTTCTAAATCAAGTAAAAACATAATTAACTATGTTTTCCTAGACGAAATTCAAGAAATAGAAAATTTTGAAAAAGTTGTTATCTCATTATTCGAGAATAAAGAATATAAATATGATATTTATATCACTGGCTCTAATTCAAAAATGTTTTCTTCGAATTTGTCAACACTATTTACTGGACGTAATATTGAGATTAAAGTATTTCCGTTGTCATTTAAAGAGTTTTATGGGTGTGCAAAAGATATTTTAAAAAATAATGATAAAACCAGTATATTTAACAAATACCTTAATTATGGTGGATTACCAATAATTTTAGAATCATTAGATAATAATAAAGAAATCGAAAAAATACTATCAACAGTATTTGATGACACAGTGCAGAGAGATATACATCTTCGTCATTCGATAAAAAAAATTAGAGATTTTGAGAACTTTGCCAAATATGTGTATTTCAATATCGGAAGTACCATCTCAACCATTAATGTTTCAAATTATATTAAAACAAATAATAAAACTAAAATTGCCCACACTACTATTGAAAGATATTTGAAATGGTTAGAAGAGTCTCTATTGATCTACCGGACTGACTTTTATCATATTGGTGGCAAAAAACTATTGCAAAAATCAGCTAAATATTATAGTGTCGATACAGGAATAAGAAATGCAGAAAGTAAATTTGAAATTTCAAATAAAGGGTTTTTATTGGAAAATATTGTATTTCTAGAACTATTAAGGAATGACTATAAGGTTTTTGTGGGAACATTAAGGGATGGCGAGATTGATTTCGTCTGTGAGAAAAATAACATTAAAACTTATATTCAAGTAACAACCACTTTAGAAACTAAAGAAATAATTGAACGCGAATATGGCAATTTAAAGAAAATACATGATAGTAATAAAAAAATTGTTATTTCCTTAGAACAAAATGAAGGTACTGATGATTTTGGAATCGAAAGTAAAAATATTATAAACTGATTATTAGCAGAAAAGTAATTTATTTAAATTGTGTATGATTTAGCATATTCCATTTTCTCTCAAACCAAATAACGTTCCAATCATTTTTTGTTTTCGTGTTTGAATGACTTTTTTATTTATCATGTCAGTGTAGTTTAAATTATATTTATTCAAAATATTTATGAATAAAGGAAGCTCTGAGATTGAAATTGAAATTATATCTGAAATGTATCGCCTAAATATTTCCTCACCAATTGTAAAGTTGGGTGAAAATTTAATGTAGCTTATTCTATATTCTTTTAAGTCATCTTTTATAATTTTGCCCTTATATTTATTATTTACATAGATATGTTGATTAACCTGAGTCCCTTCTAGCATATTTGTTTTATAAAGTAATGTCTTATATGAAATAAACGCCAAATTTTTATTCAAAAGCTCTGTGATGCTATATCTTTTGTTTTCATTACTTAATTTTTTTTGAAATTCATTATTTGTTAAGTTAATAGAAAATAATCCGGGTTTTATTGTTCTAACCTTGTTATCTTTTTTAAGAAAATAAATTAATCACCTAAAATCATTGAGTGGTATTTCTAACTTAGTAGAATTTCTAATATCTTCATATGTATAAACTCCAGGCTCCAACTCCAAAACCATTTCCCTATATTTATTAAACTCTTTAGAATTTATAACTCCACCCATATACTTGTATGTGTAACTAATTAACTAAGTGTAAAATTCGACCAGGTTGTTTATGGTTCTGGAATTTAAGGATTAGTATAATGTATGTAAGGTATGAAAAAGTTTGTTTTTGTCTTTGATTTAGATTCTACAGTTATAAGTATAGAGAGTCTTAATCATTTAATTAAAAGTAAAATTACTGATGTTAGCACCCAAAGAAAAATTGATAAAATCGCTAATGCAGCGCTAAATAATGAAATCGATTATCATGAATGTATGTTCCAGAGATTTTACACAGCACAATTACACGAAGAGGATTTTGCTAAAGAAGGTGAATTAAGTGTTGAGCATATTAATCCTGGCATGCGTGAATTATTTGCATGGCTTAAAAATAATAAATATGCTATCTACATCGTTTCTGGTGGCTTTTTACCAGTTGTAAAAGCAGTTGGTAAGGCACTAGATGTTCAAGTAACACATTTGTACGCTAACACTTTTACTGAAAAAGAAGATGGCACACTAGAATTGGATGATGGAGTATTAACATATAGTGACGGAAAAATTAAGGTTATTAACGATATTCGCAAAACATATAAAGAAGATGTAATTATCACTATGATTGGCGATGGCACAAGTGATCTATGCACATGGACAAAGAATTCTAAAAAACCAGTAGCTAATTATTTTGTTGGTTGTGGTATTAATGTCCAAAGACCGAATGTTAAGAAAAATTGCGAAATGTATGCTCTAAACACTAAAGAAATGCAGAAATATTTTATAGAAATTATTAAATCAGAATCATAATTCATATATTTATATAATATATTTAAATCATAATCAATAATGTCGTCGAATAAACAAACTCAAAAAATTAATGGTATTTTACAATACATAATACCAATTATTATTGTGATAATATTTATTAGTGCAATTTTTATTTCTCCACTTTTTAATTTTGACATAATGGCCCAATCATGATTTTATGTTGCAGCTGCTATTGTCTCATTGGTCTTAACAATGTTTGCTAAAATACCATCTTTCTTAAAAATTAGGAAATCACACAACACCAAATCCTTTGCCACAGCTACGTTATTTTTCGAATTAAGTAGTGGTTCAATTAATGCCCTAACAATTGTTGGTAATCAAGTTTTTACAATTTTATATAAAGATACTAACATTGTCATCACTTTGGCGCGTTGAATTCCTTCGCTATTAAGTGTTGTGATTTCTTTGAGTGTTACTGGTTTTATATTATATTTAAAAATCAAAAATAAATTTAAAAATAAGAAAAGTGAAAAAGTTATATATCACTCAAAAAATGGGAAAACTTATTTTGTTATTTTATTTGCACTTATATTGGTTATTATGACATTAGCAATTATTGTCTATTTTTGTATTTTGCCAAATGCTAATTACAGCAAGATGAGTGGATTTGAGTGAGGGTTATTCATTTTATCTAATAGTTATGTATGTATTGTTATTTTCAGTAGCTATCCACTAATTGTTAAAATTCTTAGATCACATAACACTAGTTCTTTAGGAATCGTAACAACTCTAGCAGCAATTTTGGGATGTACTGTAAGTATAGTATTAGATATAATGACCATTCGTTTAAATACTTTAACATCTTGAATACCGGTTTTAGTAGCTCATAGTTTTTCTGCCTTATCTACGATCTTCATTTTTTCTTTCAAGCTTATTAATATTGCTCGTGCACGTAGAATCGGGATTAGTGAAAAAGAATATTGTGAAGTATTTTTTATTATTGTTTTTCATATGCATCATAAATATAAAAATACCAAGGTTAACATCACTCATCGATATGTATATGATAAAATTAAAAACATGGATAAAGAAACCCTTGAAGGACTAAAACATATGGATAAAGTTAACTTCGAAGAAGAAATTAACTTCTTTGAAGTTCAAAACTAATCTTTCTCTAATTTTTTCATAGTCGCAACTGCTGTACGAACGAAGACGATTAACATAAAGATTGAAAAAGCTAGAACCACAACACCACCAGCGATGAGTGCCCACCCTCATGCATATCCCTCGATAAGCATAAATATTCCTAAAATTGTTAGTAAAACACCAAATACAATACCACCACCAGTTGATTTTTTTCTACGAGATCTGTTTGCACCATTCGATGGTTTAAAAAATGTAAAAGGCATAATTATTTATCTGCTAAATGTGAGATTACCTTTTTCAAATCCTCATCAGCCTCACTAGCTTTAATTGCTTGATCAACTGCTGACTGTGAAAACTCAGGAGTTCAATTCTTTTCAGTTGGTTTTATTAATTTATTATTGATTTTGTACATAACAACACCTTATATTAATATTATAGCATATCAACAGATGTTTAAAACTAACTTTGAAATACTACTCTGGTTTACTGAGCTTACGGTCACGGATATCAATTAATACATTTTCAGTTATTTTACTTTTGATATATTTAATAGTTTTTTCCTTGGTTTGCAAGAATTTAACGTTTTTATAGTTAGCAATGTTACACATTGTTTTTTCTCACAAATCAAACATTTTTTCATTTTTAGTTGCTGAGAAATATAGGTAATATCCAAAATAACTTAAGACAGAAGCCATTGTGGCAACTGATGTTCGCTTGTTTCCATTACTATATAGATGATTAGAGTTGATTTCGAAAACGATTAGAGCAACCAAGCTAATCACATTACAATCTTCTTTATTGTACAACATATGATTGATAATATCGAAAATAATGGCTTTTTCATCATGTGATGTACGTAATGAATAATCACCAGCAATAATCCCCGAAACATCAGGAATTTTTTGGATTCGTTGGTGCTCATGCTTGATAAAGTAGATTAATAAATCAATTAAGCTATTTCTCACTGTTTCATTTTCAATATCAAATTTTATGGCATGAAAGACACAAGGGTACTTATTAAAGTTGTCAGTAATCCACATTTGTCCATTTGAAATTTTTAAAAATTTTGTCTTATTAAAAACTTCTACAAAGAATTTTCAGTCATCAGATTGATCAAAATATATAAAATTAATACTTCTTTTTTTAATATTAATTTTTATATTGACATTGATTTTTAGATGATGGACATTATTTTTCATCACGCATATGAGGGAATAGCAATACGTTACGAATTGATTCGTTGTTAGTGAATAACATTACTAATCGATCAATACCTATACCAATACCACCACAAGGAGGCATACCATATTCTAGTGCTTCAACGAAATCAATGTCCATCTCATTTGCTTCTATATTTCCTTTAGATTTTTCTTTCATTTGACTATTGAAACGTTCAAATTGATCGATTGGGTCATTTAACTCACTAAATGAATTAGCATATTCTTTTTGGCAAATAAATAATTCAAAACGTTCAGTATAACGCGGATCCTTGCTATTTTTTTTAGCTAATGGTGAAATTTCTACAGGGTGACCATAAATAAATGTTGGTGTTGAACATTTTTTCTCACAAAAGTGTTCAAAAAATAAATTAATAATATGTCCACGAGATCTTTGGTGTTCTTCAAATTTAACATGGTGTTCTCCAGCAATTTTAATAGCATCTTCTGTGGTTTTTATATCTTTATCAAAATCAACACCAGTTTCTTGTTTAATAAAATCAACCATGTTAATTCTTTTAAAGCTTTTTGAAAAATCAATTTCCACGTCCTTATATTTAATACTTGTTAGTTTTAATTCTTGAGCGATGACTTTGAAAAGTTTCTCAGTTAATTCCATTCAATCATACATGGTAACATATGCTCAATAAGCCTCCATAGTAGTGAATTCAGGGTTGTGAGTAGTGTCCATACCTTCATTACGGAAAATACGCCCAATTTCAAACACTTTTTCAAATCCACCAACAATTAAACGTTTTAGATGTAATTCAGTTGCGACACGTAGATAGAAGTTACGGTCTAAAACATTATGTTTAGTAATAAAGGGGCGAGCAGCAGCACCACCCATAATTGGTTGTAATACAGGAGTTTCCATTTCAATAAAGCCTTCTTGTTCCATAAATTTTCTTAAAGTTGTTACAATCTTGCTACGCAATATAAAAGTATTCATGGACTCGTCATTCATAATTAAATCAACATAACGATGACGTCCACGTCCTTCTTCATCAACTAACCCATGAAATTTTTCAGGTAATGGTTTTAAAGCTTTTGATAATAAAGTAATTGTTTTGACACGCACTGTAACTTCTCCAGTATTGGTTTTCATTGGTGTACCTTCAATACCAACGATATCACCAATATCAAGTGAATTATTAAAGATTTCTAAATATTTGCTTTCAACACTTTTACGATCAATGTATAATTGTACACGTCCGAAAAAATCTTTAATTACCACAAATGTTTGGCGAATTGCCATAATACGACCCGCGATTGTAACCTTTGAAGTATTGCTATGCAACTCATCTTTTGTATATTTTTCAAACGCTTGTTTAAAAGTTGCTGAATTATAATTACGGTCAAATCTTAGGACTTGATATGGATCAGCTCCGCTATTGATAAGTTCACCTAATTTTTTTCTTCTGATTTCTTCTTGTTCTGTAAATTTACGTTCCATTGCTTATATTATATTAAATGCAAGTAAAGACAACAAACCAAAACTATGCAATCAAACTTGAAATCAGACTCGCAGGTAAACTTGAACCTAAATCATCTACAATCGAACCTACTTTATTAAAAAGAGTAAAACTAGTAATAATAGCGGCAATGTACATTACTCCAAAAATTATAGCAATTATTGTACAAGTTTTTTGATGTTGACTTGTCATGTTTTTTCGATTAACTAAAAATATAATTAAACCAGGAATATAAATTAATATCATAAAGACGATAGCTAAAGTAGAATGGTCATTTTGTCCACTATGACTTTCGTGACTTTCATGTGAGGCATGTTGTTCGTGTTGATATTTATTTTTTTCCATATTTGAAAAAATTATTTACTATCACCTTTATTTCCAGAAATAAGCATTAAGATACCAGAAATAAAATTACCAACAAACAAAGATCATACAGCTAACTTAACATGACTCTTGTTATCATAAATAGCACGTTTATAAGCTTTTAACATAGGGATTGTTCAAATTAATGGAATTATAAATAACCCTAAGTATACAGTAGTTATTATCCATAGTATTCAAGCAGCTTTTCGCATATATTTATATTATAATACTTTTTTTAATGAAATGCAAAAAATATTACGAAAATTCCACTATTTGGAGTGAAAATAAATTAAGTGACAAACAAATCACTTTTTAAAAACTTACTCATAATATGTTTAAATGGCACCAAAATTAATCAGTGCCAGAACAGATTGCACCTGTCCAATATGAATTAAAAAACATTATATCTCTTAGGCCAAAAAAATAAGAATTGTCACGTATTATTAGTCAACCACTACCAATTTTTTATCGATGTATAAGGACTAAGCCCACTTTCTTAACCTGACTTAGTTTTATCTATAATAGTTTCAAATAATTAAGTATTAATTATTTATCTTTTGTGAAATCAGCAGAATTTGAAGCTGGACGATCAGAGTTGCTACGTGGTCCACGGTCATTTCGTCCTCTAAATCCACCACTACGGTTACCAAATCCACCCGAACGACCACCACCAAAGCCGCCAGAACGACCACTAGATCCTCCACTACGATTGCCGAATCCACCAGAACGACCACCACCAAATCCACCAGAACGACCACCAGATCCTCCACTACGGTTGCCGAATCCGCCAGAACGACCACCACCAAATCCTCCTGAACGACCGCCACTAGAACCTCCGCTACGGTTACCAAACCCACCAGAACGACCACCGCCAAATCCACCAGAACGACCACCACCAGAGCCTCCACCAAATCCTCTATTGAAAGGTTTGTTAAAACCACCACCACCACGATTACCAAATCCACCAGAACGACCACCACTGTTTTCAGTTCTTTTAGCAGCTACTGTGAAATGTACATTACGACCGTTTATTTCTGTGACATCGAACAATTGACTTTCTTTACCTTTTGTTATTTCTACAAAACCAAAACTGTCTTTTAAACAAACATCGTGGATATCATTTTCATCAATATGTATATTATCAACAAGATATTGTTTGAAACTTGCATTGTCAAAATCATCCATTGTACCTACAGTTACAAACATACGTACATTATTAGCGTTTTCTTCATGTGAATGTGGTTGGAATGAAGAACCACCATCGCGGTCACGAGGACGTCTATTATCACCAAAGCGTCTATCACCAAAACGTTTATTTTCAAATGATGGTTTGTCAGCGCTCTTGATTTTTTCATCAAATTCAGCATCAACATAATCAGTGAAAGGGTATTCAAGCATTTTATCTTTGGTAATGTTTTCTAAATTACGAACATGTTGTCTAACTCCAGAAGAAATTAATGTATATGCATCACCAGTTTTTTTAGCACGCGCAGTACGACCAATACGGTGGACATAGTAATTTAAGTCTTTAGGTACATCATAATTAATAACTGCATCAATTCCACTAACATCAACTCCACGCGCAGCAATATCAGTAGCAACTAAAATTTCTAGTTCATTTTTTCTAAAAGCATCCATAATTTTTTCACGCTTACGTTGTTCAACATTTCCATGTAATGAATCAACCTTATAACCTAATTTTTTAAGATTGTTAGCAATTTCTTTAGCTTTTCATTTGGTGTTTGAAAAAATGATTGTTAATTTATACTCTTTATCTTTAATTAATTTAGTGATGAATTTTAATTTTGTTTGTTCACTAACTTCAACATAATGTTGTTTAATTAGTGGTAAATTCTCTTTATCAAGTTTGACAGTGTAAGTAAAGGGGTCGTTTTGGTAACGTCGTGAAATATCAATAATTGCACTTGGAAATGTAGCTGAAAAAAACAATGATTGTTTAGTGGCAGGGAGTAATGAAAAAACTCGTTTTACATCATTTAAAAAACCCATATCTAACATTACATCAGCCTCATCAAGTACTACTAGATTAATATTATGTAAAGAAATATATTTTTGTTTTATTAAATCAAGTAATCTACCAGTAGTGGCGACAACTATTTGTGGATGACCATCTAAACTTTTAATTTGTCTACTAATTTTTTCTCCACCATAAACCGCGCAAGTTCTTATTCCAGTAACATGTTTAGCTAGTTTAGTAAATTCTGTAACAATTTGATTAACTAATTCTCGCGTAGGACAAATTACTAATACTTGAATATCTTTGTTGTTAACATCGATACGGTCAAGTGCAGGGATAACAAAAGCCGCAGTTTTACCAGTTCCAGTGGGAGCTTGTGCTAAAATATCACGTTTTTCTAAAGTGTAAGGAATAGTGTTGGCTTGTATCTCAGTTACAGTCTCATAATTAGCATCCGTGATGGCTTGCATAATCTTGGGGTTAATTTTTAAATCTTTAAAATCCATTGTATATTTCCTATTTATATAAAAAATATATTAGGATACTTCATTATACACTATGGCAATGATAGTCCATAATAATTAATTAATATATGTGCAGTTTTTTAGATTATTAAACTTACTTAAACCATCTTTTTCCTTACCTGCTATTAAAGAAAAAACAACATCATTAACCTTGTCACCTTCTGGAAAAGCAAACAGTGGGAAAACGTGAAACATCTTTTTTCCAATCATCAATTTATGTTTGACATCTGCCTTGCGTAGTTTTTCACTTAATTCGATAACTGGAATATAAAAAGATTCAGAACTACCAATGACAATCAAAATGTTTTTCATACCTTTAAAATCACAGAAGTAGGGACTAAATCTAGGATCAGTGGGATCATTAGCACCAACATATCATTTTCAAGCAGTAGTAAGTAATGCAGCTGGTAGGACTTCATCAAGTTCACTAAATGCTTCAGCTTCTCAGTCAGAAAAATTTAATCGTGCACATGGTGAGATGGAGATTATATTTTCAGGGACTGGTAGATTATTAAGTTTAATTTGGTAAGCACCAGTCAATGCAAGAGTACCACCGGCTGAATCACCCATAATTGTAATGTCTGATGCTGCAAATTTTTTAAGTAACTTTTTATAGAAATCAACAATGAATTGATTGATATCAAAACAAGAAGAATAATTTTTAGTGGATAATGGGTAGAGTAATATATAAATGACAGCATTAGTTGTTTTAGACAATCGCTCGATATAGCTAAAGTGTGTCACTGTAAGTGGCAAAATAAAACCACCACCTGGTAAATAAATGATGGCCTTTGTGTGGGTTTTAACACCTTTCTTTTTAATAACATAGTAACTATATTTATTATTAAAAAGCAATTTTGCGATATGACACTCACTGTAGAGTTTTGCACTAGGAGTTGCAGCTCGGTCCTTCTCTAAGTATTTACAAAGACTATCAACATCGGTGCCAATAATAGCTCCATATATTTTCATTGCTAACTTATAAACGTTTGAGATTATGCTTGCCATACCGAGTATTACTTAATATATTAATTATATTATTTTTTTATATAAAGTGTATAATATTATTGTAAGTGAATTGACTGCTGCGTTAAAGTAGAGGAAAGTCCATGCTTGCACAGGCTGTGATGCCTGTAGTGATTCTGCTCTCATTAAGATTGAGAGACGTTGTAAGTTCAACGATGACGAAGAATTGACCTAAAGTGTTTGATTATGCAATGGTTAACTCTTGGAAAGTGCAACAGAAACGAGTTAATACGAAAGTGTTAAATGAAACGGGCAAACTCCAGAAGCAAGAAACCCAAATTTGGTAGGGGAATGTTGAAAACAATAACCAGAATTGTTGAAACAATGTAGCAATACATAGATAAATAGTCAAATAAACAAAACATGGCTTACCACTTACAAACTTAGTATTTTTATAAAGGATTTTTATAAAAATACTTTATTTAACTTTATATGTAAAATCTTATTATAATATTTATGTGCCGACTAGTCGTCAAGAGGAATTAAGGAAAAAAGTAAAGAAAACGATTGAACAATTGCGTTTATGAATCCAGAATGATGGTGGTGATATGGAATTGGTCGATGTTGATTGTAAGAAGAAAAGTATTAGTATAAAAATTACTGGTGCTTGTATTGATTGTGAGTTTTTTGACCAAACATTTGATCAAGGTATAAAACAATCCTTAATTAAGTCTCACCCTGAGGTGGAACATGTTCATTTCATTCGTCATAGTGACCTAGATGATGAACTTTCTACTGCCCCTAAAAGTAAACTTAAAAAATAAGAAAATAGATTAGTATATAATATTTATATATACAATATATAAATAATGGATATATATCAGATTGGTCAAATACCCGAATCAGCTTATCAAAATGTTGGCAGCAAGTCATGCACATTAAATGAACTACAAAAAGCGGGATATAAAACTCCAAAAGGCTTTGTAGTTACAGGTATTGATTTTGAAAAAGTTGATGAAGGTATTATTCGTAAAGCTTTCCTTGATGGACAGTATACTAGTGTTGTTATTAAAACAGAATCTAATAACCCAGATGTTGATGAAATTTCTAATCCTAAACAGTTTGTTAAGCTTTTTAATATTAATAGCGAAGAGAGTTTTGTTCAAGCAATAAAAGAATGTGTTAATGCATATTTAGAAAATCTTGAAAAACCATTCTCTGACTTTTTTACACATCATATTGATGATCGTCTAATTATTATCGTTCAAGAAACAATTAATTGTTCAAAGGCTGGAATGTGCGTCACTAGAAATCCATTAAATGGTGCAGATGAATTATTCATCAAAGGCATTAAAGGTATAGGTGATAAAGTGTTGCTATATTCAAATATTGCCAATACCTACAAAATCCCCTATGTTAAAAAAGGTAATGAAATTATCAAGTATAGTGACCCTGTTGGTGATGAACTACTAGATGTTAAAAATTTACGAGACATGATTGTAGAAGTTTTAAATATTAAAAAATTATTAAAGAATGACTTGGACTTAAATTGATTGTGAGATGGACAAAATTATATTTGGGTACAAGCATGTTATATGAGTAAATCATACTTACATGAGATGAATGAGCTCGATTCAAGTAATTTTAATAGTACAGATGTAATTGCTCAAACTAAAATTACTGAGTTATTTGAAGGTGCTGTTACACCATTGACCATTGCTGTTTGTGTGGAGTGTTTAAATCGTGGTGTTGATAAAATACTAGAAAGATTTCACATCGCTAATTCAGCCAAAAGTAATGCCATATTCCTTAATTTTAATAATCATGTTTTTACTAATATGTCAAAAATGTATAATGTTTGCCAAGATGCTTTTCGCACTAATAACCAAGAAGTTGATATTGGTTTTTGTAACACTTTACTCCCTTCAACAAAGAAAAATATGTTGACTACTCATCGCGACTCATCGTGGTTATATCGTGCAATGAAATATTTTTTTCAAAAGAGTCTTTCTGTTTATTTAATTGAAGACATTAGTGATCGTTTTACAATTGAACAAAGTGAAGAACCAATGACTTATTTTAATAATATAGTCAAAAATTTAGCCACACTAACAAATTCTTCTTACAACTTATTGATTAGTGTAGTTACTGTTGGTAAACAAAATGAAAAATTAAGTAATTTATTAGTAGAGGAATGCAAGGTTGAAAGTGCTATAGCTGCTGCATTTATCAAAGATATAAGTGTTGACCAGAATATTGAAGCTAAGAATTTACAACAATCAATACGCGATCTTATTGAGGCATTCAAATACGACAATCCCGTGTTCTTAAACGCTAATGATAAAGCACTTGCTCAATATATTTCAACAAACGAAGGTGTAGTATTTGAAAAATATGAAAATTTTATGTTTTGTTATGGACATCGTGGTTTTCATGAAGCAGAATTGCGTTCTAAGCCGTTTAACAGCGATTTAATCCTATTTGTTAATCATTTGAAGGGGTTAGCACAAGAAACGCCTTCTAAGGACGTTACAACAAGCGACATAATTGATAGTTTTATAAGTCAATACATTAATAAAAAATTATACCGAAAAGTTAGAAGTGCTATTAATGCATATGTAAAAAGTTTACAAAAATACTTCCGCATTTTATCTTTCTATATCAAAACTGTTGATATTTTCCGTGCTAGTATTAATAGTTTAGCTGCTGACATGGTAAAACTTGGGGCATTACCAGACGCTGATTTAATTTATTTTCTCAAACTTAATGAAATTAAAATGCTATTAACAACAAAGCGCTATTTAATCATTTTGATTGCTAAACACCGACGTAAACTATATGAGCAACAAAGCGCCTTGTCATATGCTAAATTTTATATCGGAAAACCAATCACAACTATTAAATAAGTATTATTTGCTGGTTTTTAAAAAATTATTTACATACTTTAGTGTGTTTTTTAAAGAATTGTTATTTTTTCATCATTTAATTTTTAGTTGTATGCTTGGATTACGGATTAGAGTATTACCAGTTTTATATGCATCAATCATCATTTGAAATAATTTATGTTTTTCTAAATCGTTTGGCAGATTGCGAATTTGCCCTATCTTTATAAGAAAATTTTGACAGATTAAGCATTCATTGATTCATTGTTGTTTGAGATTGTCTCCCTCATCCTTTATGTATGCTAATAATGTTAAATAGTCTCTAATGACCTTTTGCAATTTTAGTGAAGAAATTTTGGAACGTGTTAAACTCTGATTTTCACGCAAATGATAGTTTTGAAGGTACATTTTTAATTTTCTAAAATTGTTGTCATTTAATT
>JAITWZ010000041.1 GCA_031284985.1 Mycoplasmataceae bacterium | reverse complement strand
GAACAAGAAGAAACAGAAGAAAATGGTGATGAAACCGAAGAAGGCAATGAAGAAGAAGTTGATACGCCTAAATATAAACGAGAAGTAGAAGAACAAGAAGAGTCTGAACAAGAAGCATCAGAAGATGATGAATCATCAGAAGGTGAAGTTGAAGAAGAATCAGTTCAAGATGAACCAGTTGAAGAAAAGAAATCACTTGGTCAAAAATTTAAAGGTATTTTTCACCATGGTAAATCAGATAAGGAAGATGAAAACGAACAAGAAGAAACAGAAGAAAATGGTGATGAAACCGAAGAAGGCAATGAAGAAGAAGTTGATACGCCTAAATATAAACGAGAAGTAGAAGAACAAGAAGAGCCTGAACAAGAAGTATCAGAAGATGATGAAGCATCAGAAGGTGAAGCTGAAGAAGAATCAGTTCAAGATGAGCCAGTTGAAGAAAAGAAATCACTTGGTCAGAAGTTTAAGGGTATTTTTCATCATGGTAAATCCGATAAGGAAGATGAAAACGAACAAGAAGAAACAGAAGAATCTGAAGATAAAACAAATTATGCAGATCATTATGTCCCACCAACAATCACACAAATTACCAAAACTACTTCTTCAACCACTAATGGAACATCTCCAAATGATACAATTGCTGAATTACACCAAAGAATCAAAAGTATGGAATCTAGTGCACGCACAATCGCTAGAGAGACTGAAAATGAAAGCAAGTATGCGCGAACAAATTATGTACCGTCAAGTGCTAGTATTGCAGCAAGAAATACCAATACTCGTACAACTAGACGTAATGGTGAGAAAGAATATCTAGCTGGTTACACGCATCTCAAAGGTGGGCGAGCTAATTCTGTTGTTAACACCGAGTCTCCAGAACATGAAAAAGTAACAAGTATGAACGATATTGATGAAGAGTCATATACATTTATTCAACGTATACAACCAAGTTCGAAAAACCCTCCCCAGTACGCTAAAACACCTATTCCCAAATCAAAAGAAGATTTACTTGTCAGGAAATATAAAGAATATACAGATGGAAAAATTTCACTAGAAGAATTCCTTGATGCTAAGAAAAAAATTCTAAGTTAATAATTATATCTTTATTGCATGGTTTTTATATCATATTTATTATACTTACTATAATATATATATAATGACCAAAATAAGTGGGGAAGAACTTGATTTTGTTGTACCTGGCAGAAATTTCGCCCGTACAATAACAACATTCAACTTGATTATATGTATAATATCTTTCATTGGATTAATTTTTTTAGTCCTATACGATATCTGATTTAACAACCCAAAATTTTCAGTATTAAATTGATGAAGTAATTTATTATTACAAAAAGTTTTCACAAAACAAAAGGGTACTGATAAGCTTATGGGACTAACTTTCACTACGCTACTTTACATCGGATCAGCTGTTGTGGCTTTCTTGTGATTAGTTGTTTTTCCTTTTTTGTTTCACCGTTCTTATGTCACAGCTACGTTTGATGTTAAAAAACATATTTTACTTAAAACAGTGTCACTGCTTTTTGTTTTTGGGTTAATATTTGTTTTTATTGCGGCATTATTTTTCAAAACTTCAATTGGTACAAATACTCAGAATCTACTTTTCTCAGCAGAAGAAAAAGATGGAGCAAGTATTATCCAAGAAGCTAAAGATACTGAAGCAGCTATTTTACACCCAGAAAAATATACAATACAAATGAATGCACAAAAAAATAAAAAACATGGTGCACACGTTGAAGTTAAAGATATAGACAAGAATCCATTAATTTCTGCCAAAGAGAAAAAAATGGGTGCTGATAACTACCCAACTACCACACATCGTGGTTTAGTTAGCACGGCAACAACATTTGATAAAGCACAAGCGAACATTAATAAAGATTATGACCAAACTAAAAATACAATGGCAGCTCTAGATTCTTTAAAAGAAAATGATGACTATGAAGAGGATGTTAAGGATGGCAAATATAATTTCCTAAAGAAAAGAAATGATAACAAGCATCGAAAGACTAGTACTAGTAGTAGTCATCAACAAACCAATGATGGCTACTATGATGACACATTTATATATTTAGGAGAGAATGGGGAAATTAAACAAAATCCTAATACTATACATAGCCATAAAAATACCCATGTACCAAATGATATTGGTGTACATGAGAAAACATCTGTACAAGAGGAAATGTTTGGTGGACATAAGCTAGGTGGGTTGGCATTTTCAAAGAAAACTAATGTTGTTGATCCAGAAACAATAGTTTCAAAAGTCGATGATTCTAATTTAACTAAAGAAATACCAGAAGGAACTCGCCCTTATGATCGTGTTTTAAAACTACATGAAGAATATAAAAATGGTCACATTTCATATGATGAATTTACAAAATTAAAAAAGACAATATTACAATAATATGGGGCCAAGTCAAAGCCAAATAGAAGACACTAGACAGTGAGTTAAAAAAACTTTATATTTTAATGTTTTTTTAACAACTATACTTGCTGGTATAGTATTTGGTTGTAGCATTTATTTTTTTATCAGTTCATTTTTCCATAATCCAATCCAGAGCGGTTACTGGTGAATACATGATATTACTTTTTGGTTATTGGCGGAATGTGGTTGTTTATATTATGCCATTTCATCTATTGCGTTATACAATATCTTCAGTGAACAAATCAATAGCAAAACATATGTAAATGACCAACGATCACACTATATGTTTGGTTGATATATGATTTTAATGGGTGGAATAATTCCCTTAGTGTGTGGAGTTATTTTCCTATGGCAAAACTATCAATACAATAGAAATGAAACTGTTGATATTATAAAACAAAGTACTCTTAAAAAACTACTTAAAATAAACACACTGATTATTACATTGTTTTCAATTTTAATTATTATCATATTTGCTTTGGATATAGCAAATAATGAAAGCCGTTTGTTTCGAGACATTAGTTTAAGCAAACAAAACAAAATAACTACCATTGTGATCTGTGCATGTCAAATAGTTTTTATATGATTAATCAAAATATTATTCTCATCTAAACATTATCGCATGGCTGGTTTTATCAGTTTCATTTCACTAAATCCTTTGTCGATATTAGTAGCTATCATGTCGTTAAATTATTTACGATTACATATTGATACTTTACCAATTGAACATAAAATTGCTGTGACACGAGCAGAAATGCTAGAGGGTAAGAAAATGGCTCGAGCATTGCTAGATAAACTAAGTTTAGAAATTGAAAAAGACAACCAATTATTAATCGCAGAAGCACAAAAACACCATGGAAACACTTTTCTTGATAAAGTTTATAATTTTTTCCGTAAGTTGTTCAACGCGAATCTTAACAACAGTGGTGACATCTCAGAAAGTAGTGAATATAACTATCAAAACATCGATGATGAAGAGTTAGAAAGTTACAATTATCAGAAACAAGAAGAAATATTGTTAGAAGATGAAGATAAGGGCGAAGAAGAAAGAGTAGATGGAGAAAGTGATGATGATACTATAATTAAAGAGGAAGGGGCGCAAGGCTCTACTGAATCTATGGGTTTATTTGGAAAAAGAAAAAATACTGATACTGACAAAGACAAAAAAAAGTTTGGTTTTTTTAGTAAACATAAAAAATATACTCCAGAACCTGTAGAACCAGAATTTACCAAACGCGCAGAAATTAATGCTGAAAAATCACATAACGCTGCTACTAATTTAGATAATGAGATTAATGAAAAATTAACTGATATCCATGATACTATTGTCAATACAATCAGTGAATCTAAAATAGATAGTGAAGAACAAGAGGGTAAAAAACCGGGTTTTTTAACTCGCTTATTACATTTAAATAAACCTGGTGTGATTGAAAGAATAACGCCAATTGACATTGATGGTGATGGAATCCATGATGCTGTTATCAAAGATGTTGTTGTTAATAAAATCGATGGTGTAGAGCACACTGTAACAACTTCTCATGATGGTGTTCCAGTTGCTAATCTATTACAACGTCTTGATGAACATATCGATAGCTACGTCCCTAACGACCAATATGCAGCCAATCGTACAACTCAAAACAATCATATTGAAGACAATGTAGTTTTGTCAGATAAAGGTGGTAAGACCGTTAAGAAGAAATCTATGAAATTAGCTGAAGGTATCTATCAAACTGTAATTACTGCTAATAATCTAGATGAGAATGAAAAAGGTATTTTAGATCCTGGTCAAAGTAAATTAGAGAAAGTTGGTAAGAAAGATCTCAGTAATTCGAAGCCGACAACAAGAAAATATTCTAGTCGTGATAAAACACCTTTCCATTATTCAATAAAAGAACAAACTGTTGCTGAAAAAATTAAAACAACTGAGGGTGTTTCAATTCCCCACCATCACACAACCCAGCATGTTCAACACTACGAGCAAACATATAACAGTGGTAACATTAATCCTTTACTAAGTAATGATGATACTGATTTAATTGATAATCCAGACTATCGAAAACTATGTTATTTGCTTGAGAAACAAATTTTAACTGCTGATGAATTTGAAAAAGAGAAGATACGTTTGTTGCGATCAATAGGACGTTAAGAAAAAACTATTTAGTAAATCCAAGTGCACCGTAAGTTTCTTCATTAACTTCTGGCATAACTCCAAATCATATTTCAAAAGCCTTAGCAGCTTGATATGCTAACATACCTAAACCATCAATCGTTGTTAGTTTGTGTTTCTTAGCATTTTGTAAAAATGGTGTCATTAGTGGTTTGTATACTAAATCATATACAACAGCAGTTGATTTACATTTTTCAAATGTAACAGTGATTGGTTGAGTATTTTCAAGTCCTAGTGGAGTACAATTAACAATTAAATCATATTTATTGATGTTTTTGTTTAAATCTTCAAAAACAATAGCTGAACATTTGAATTCCTTTGCTAAAGCTAAAGCCTTGGCATATGTGCGGTTAACAATTGTGACATCAGTAATTTTATTGCTAGTCAAAGCATAAACCACAGCACGTGAAGCACCACCTGCTCCAATAATTAAAACTTTTTTAATTTTTGCAATTGAGCAACGAAGTTTCAAATAATTAAAAAAACCAAAAGCATCAGTATTGTATCCATACAATTTACCTTCTCTAAAAGCAACTGTGTTCACTGCTCCAATTTTTTTAGCAATTGGGTCAATATTGTCTAGAAGTGGTAATACGTCAACTTTATATGGAATAGTAAGATTAACACCAACATAACGCTTTTTGTTTAATTTAGTAATTGTCTTTTGTAAATTATCAGTACCGATGGCAATATATTTACCTTTGATTTTAGTTTGCTTTAAAAAACTATTTTGTAATTTTGGTGATAAACTATATTTTTTAATAGTATCATATCCTAATACGGCACACCTAACTTTGCTCATTGTCGCACAATAATTTAGAAATTTTTAAATAATCTTGTTTATCAACATGGTATCATGTGTGATTATCAGACATTTTAATGATACCAATACCTTTTTTATCCTTCTCGATACTAATAATATTTACAATATTGACAAGAACCTCACGGTCTACCTTGAAAGATATGTCATAAATTTTTATAAATATATTAATTAGCGGTTTCATGAGCGAAATACTTAATAGCCATTAAATAACTATCACTACCAAAGCCACTAATAATGCCCTTAGCACCTAAACTAACATATGAATGGTGACGAAATGGCTCACGTTGGAAGATATTTGACAAATGAACTTCGATTGTTGGAATACCTACTGCTTTGATGGCATCGAGAATTGCGACTGAGGTATGTGTATATGCACCAGCGTTAAGAATAATGCCCTCATAGGTGTTAATAGCGTTTTGAATCATAGTAACAATCTCACCTTCGTTGTTAGACTGTGAGAACGATAATTGGACATTCTTATATGCTTTTGCTTCCTTAGCGCATTTATTTTCAATATCCTTTAAAGTTTCATGACCATAAATTTCAGGTTCTCTTTTCCCTAACATATTTAAATTCGGTCCATTAATGATTAATATTTTCATAGTCTTTATGCTGCTATTGCGAGTTGGCCTGCGCCACGTTCTGGTAATGCTTGTGATGCTTCATCTTTTATAATTTCTTCAGCTTGCTTAATATTTTCATCATCCATCTCGACTGCTTCCATTTTTCAATATACCATGGTTAAGAGCGTAAAGACAAACGCCTGAATAAAACCAGATAAAATATCAAAATAGGCATGCAATGGAACGAGAACAATTGCCCCAAATAAGTCAAATAGGCGTAAAAATGGTATTTGACTTGAGATATTTCCTGTACCACCTAAAACCATGGATATGATGATACCACCAGCGAAAATATTACCTCATAATCGGAATGACAAAGAAATTAATGGTGCAAACTGACTTAATATATTTAATGGGTTGATCATCACAGGGATTTTTTTACCATTAATGCTCAAATTAAACATATATTTCTTTAAAAAACCTAATTTTTGATACTTAAAGCCCACCACAAATATTCCGATTCAAGTAACCATACCTAGTGACAAAGTAATAGTTAAGGAGGAAGTTGGTGATTCAAAACCAAATACACTTATGATGTTACAAAATAAAATATAAGTGAATAGAAATATGAAATAAGGTGTTAATTTTTCAAATTTAGGCCCTAAAATTTGAATTAATAGATTATGAATAAATTCAATATAAATCTGAAAAATGAAAGCAAAACTACGTGGGTAGATATTTTTCTTAATATTACGAATCTTACTATAATATAGTATATATATAACAACAATTAATAGTGATGTGATGATTAAACTAGTAAATGCAGGAGTAATTTTGTCAGATACTTGGAACTGGAATGTTTCTGTCTCAGTTAAATTAGCTATCATAGAAATAAGTGCTCTTATTCCTCGCCGTCCACAGTGCCTTGTGAAACAACACCCGCTGTAGCACTTTCATCAACAGCATCAACATTGTCAAGATCAGCATCATCAATAAGTACACTAGCGCTTGGTTCAAGACTTGCATCACCGTCCATATCACCAGCATTCTCAACAATATCAAATAAAGAGTTCTTATAACTATTAACTTCTGATAATTTTAAATATTCACGTAAACATCATTGTTTGTTACCACAATATATGAATCTAGCATCTTTTAAGATTTCATTATAGAACATACCCAACTTTTTAGTTTGTTCAGCATCAATCAAGTTGGCACTAGCTAAATCACTAACTAAATCCTCTAAGCTAAATTTCTTTGCTTTATATTTGTTTTTTGCTGTTGAGTATGCAGATTCTAGTATTTTTAAATAGCTAATCATATCGTTATAGTTATATTATAATATATAATATAGATATATGGCATTAAGTTCAAAAGAAAAAGCTGATATTATTAAACAATTTGGTAATTCTGAAAAAGATACAGGTAAGGTAGAAGTACAAATTGCTTTACTTACTACAGATATTAAAAAGATTACTGAGCATTTAAAAGAGAATAAGAAGGATTTTTCTACAAAACGTGGTTTAAGTAGAAAAACTAGTCAACGTCGTAATTTACTTACTTATTTAAAGGATTTGGATATTGTACGTTACCGTGAAGTTATTAAGAAATTAGAAATTCGTGGTTAATTTAACCTTTTAACGTTAATTGAATTCAATATAGCTTGAATCTCTTTAACTTTACCAATTTGCTTAAATATTTTCTCTAGTTCATTAACATCTCGTAGTTTACTATTGTTTTCTGCTTCAACTCACATAATTACTTTTGAGTTAAATTTATCTTCATATTCAAATGAATTGATTAATCTCTTTCAATCCTCGCAATATCAGACAATTGGGTAGTGCTGATTGTCCCAAACACCCTTCAATTGCTCAAAAAGAACGATTTTTGAACGTTTAGCGAATGTTGGAATCAATAAATTAAACACACAAGCTAGCTTAGCATCAATCAGAACGATGTTTTTGTAGGCAGTTTTAGAGATTCGGAAGCCAATATCAACATCTGGACCGATGAAATCCAAACTATTGGTAAAAACCGGGTTCTTCATCCAAATATTGGTATATAGCCATTTAGCTCTATCAGTACCTAATGTATTACTAACAATTCCAGACCATAATGTTGTTTTAAAAGATATTTTTATTGATATATCATTAGGCGATAGCAATCTCATCAGTTGATTTGCCTCTAGTGAAATGGTATTTACTTGTGTTAAAGTATCAATTAATTGCTTTTTATTTTCAATTTTCTTATAAAAAAGCAGCTCATCACCAAGTGTTTTCCATAATTTACAATTTGTTCAATTTTGTTTAACAATCGTGATAGTTTTATCATAAATTTCAATAAATAGACGACTCCAGTCAGGATCTTTAGTCTTATACATAGTTGAATTAACTATATCAAGTGATAAAAATAGATATAAACCGTTATTGGAAGCCATAGTTTATTATATATCTTAATAATAAAATAGTATAAATTGCTAATACTATAATAACGCAACAACCACATTAAAATAGTACTTTTTGTTAACAAAATCTATAAATATAAGTTTTTTATGGAAAAATATGAATATTTTTATTTGTTTATTATGTCACAAATACAAAATTTTAATTATTCTATAATCGATATTATATAATAAGATATGGAAAGACAAATAGTATTTATTCTAAGTGGACCAAGTGGAGTAGGCAAAGATACATTATTATCAAAAATCATTGCCGTACAAGAGCTTAATATCGTAAGAAACGTCACTTATACCACACGTGAACAACGTGGTGATGAGCTTAATGGCAAAAACTATAACTTTGTTACAATCCCACAATTTGAGAAAATGATTAAAGATAATAAGTTCTTAGAGTGAACTATTTATTCTAAGAATTATTATGGTACTCAAATTGATTCCATAAACAAATTACTAAAAGAGAAGAAAAATGTCATAACTATCTTAGAGGTTGATGGAACTGAACAAATTCTTAAAAAATATGGTGACCAATACAATATATGTACAATATTCTTATTACCACCCAGTACCAAGGAACTTCGTAACCGGCTAATTGAACGTGGTATGAATAATGAAGACGACCTAGAGAGAAGATTAAAAATTGCTGAGACTGAGATTAATAAGTCACATTTCTATAACTATAAAATCATTATGGACAATATGGAACGAGAAATTGATACAATTTGCAACTATATGTTACTAGAATTGGCTAAATTAAATAAATCAAAAGATAGTTAAAGTGTATCTTTAAAACATATCACTCAAATTATAAATTATTTTATTCTTAATATCTTTTTCATAAATGCTTTCAATTGAATTAGAAAAATAAATATTCTTAATTTTACCATTTTTAATTAATTCATTAAGGGTCTTATCGGCTCCATCTGATAAAATTGCATGTGTGGCACATATTGTGATGGTCTTGGCATGCAATTTATTTAGCATTTCACATACCTTAAAAATCGTCTGCCCAGTATCTATCATATCATCAATTAAAATACAATTTTTGTTGCCAACATCACTTCCACATGATTCTAGAATTTTTACTTTGTTAGCCATTGGACGAGTTTTACGAAAATAGGCGATTGGAAATTTGGTGGTTTTGTTAATTTCTTTTATCCGATCAAGACCACCAAAATCTGGTGAGACAAAGACTATATCTTTAGTGTGAGTACAATCTTTAAGTGCACATGCTACTATATTTTGTAATGCTGATAAATTAGTGGTCTTTGTTTTAAAATATTTAAGTGATTCAAGATTATGAATATCCATGAAGACTATCTCTTTAATTGCAACTGCGCTTGTAACCACTTCAGCTATCATTTGAAATGAAATTGGTTCATTTGGAGCATGTTTTTTGTCTTGGCGAGCATATGCACAATATGGCACAATTAACTCAATTGATTTAATATTGTTATTTTTTAGAGAATTCAACAACAGCAGTAGTTCAACCAAGTTATCATGATTGATAATACTTTGAATAACCACCACGCTTTTGTTTGCTAAAGATACCTTAGGGTGCACCATTATTTCATTTGAGGCAAAAATTACATTTACAAGCGGGATAGAATCAGCCTTAAGTTTTTTAATTAAAGAATTGCCAAAATGTTTAGCTCCATTAAGTACAATAATTTTTGATTTACTATCAATTTTTTCCATTAATTGCTAGCACGGACAATATCTTTGTATTGCTTGATTCTTTTGTTTAATGCAATTTTATACACAAATTTTAAGCTTTTCGGGAAAAATACAAGGGATAATTTTGAATGTAAAATCATTGGTTCTTGGTAGTATTTTTTATAATTAACTATAAAATTATTTTTATGGTATGATAAAAGAAAAATAGCTTTTGAACTTAATCCGATGCCATCAAGATATTTAATCTCATCAATGATCATGTCCACTTTTTCTTTTGATCATTCCATCATAATGCTATTACCAGGTCGGTTTTCACGATATGTACCCAAAACTTTCTTAACATAATAAACATTCTTTGCTCTTAATAAGTTATCGTGATATACTTCAACGTCTTTATAACTTACACCTTCTTTTAATAAAACTGTTTTATTGAACAATGATGTTTTATAGAACTTACATAATGGAAGGTGTAACAGTGTACAAAATAAAAAACGGTTTTTATCACTAATCGCGTGTAATCCAGAGCTTAAAAAATATGTATGGTATTTTTTAGAAGAATGAGTATTGATGTTTTTAAAAATTGTATCGCCAACAATCATATCTGCTTGAGATGTTAACCCTTGAGATATAGAAAATAAACATTGTGAACTTCAAGTATCGTCAGAATCTAGAATTGTGACATATGTTCCCTTAATTAAACCGTTTTTAATGACATAATTAATTACACCACCTCAATTAGTGTTGTGTTTCTTATAGTAATCAATATTAGGGATTGAATCTTTATATGCAGCCAAAATACTTAAATCAAAATTTTCATCACCATCATTAATGAATAATACTTGGACATCTTTTAGATCATATTTCTTTTGATTCTTAATAGAATCTAGTGTTTCTTTAACATACTCTTGTGTTTTATAGAATGGAATGATGATTGTAAATGTCATATTATTTAATTATACAAAATGAACCAAGCACACATTAAACATGGTAACAAATTTGTCAAAAATATCACTTCATTTTCTATTTCAC
>JAITWZ010000013.1 GCA_031284985.1 Mycoplasmataceae bacterium | reverse complement strand
TTTAAAATGAATTGCGAGCTATGTTCAGGTGAAGCGATATTGTTTCATAATGGTTCAATTTTTTCAAGAATTTGGACAGAAATACCATATCCTTCCATTACCTTGGCATCATATGGTTCATTATTGAAATGTATTAAATCTGGCATGTCAGCTAGGTCAATAATACTTCCAGCCTGTAATTCATAAAATGGTTTTTGCAAAGACTTGTATGGGTCAAACTTACTATCGGTCTTCTTAATGTTATTAAAATCAATGACTTTTTGCTCGTTAAAGTCATCTCCATTGATTCTATAATTAATTTTATCGTCAAGAAATTTAGTATTAACATCTAGATTGTTTGTTGTTTTGTTTATATCGAAATATAAATTATCTCAAAAATTATTAATTTGCAAATTGATGTCACCAGTGCTTCCCCTATTATCACGATAATTACCGCTATATTTTGTCCCGCTGTTCATAACTTTAAATTTGATAGGACTATCAATATCACTAAAGGGAACAAACCCACTATCTCAGTACTCCATTTTAATATTAGGGCCACCTCCACTTCATCCACCAATTGCGTGATAATCTTTTTTTTCTCACGTTTTTTCAGTTCTTACATGAAATTTAACTTGTAAATTTTTAATCATATTTGATTCAACTAAATCATATGCAGAAAACTCCCCACTAATTAAATCATTAAAAAAGACCTCATTTAGATCAAATTTATACTCAATGTTTGTTAAGAAAAAAGAAGAACCAAAATATAGAGAGATGGTGTTATCAAAATAAAAAGCATCAGTATCGTAATTATTATGTTCATCAGAACCAAATATTGCTTGATAAGTGTGTAAATGTGGTTGTGATTTGAAGAATGAAAAATACATATCCTTATATGTAAGATCATTAACAATATAAATGCTTTTATCATTAGCTCTACTATTAAATGAGTAAGAGTTAAACTTATATTTATCTAACTCACTATAGTCAAAATCTGCATTAACATTCCAATTCAATGGTTCATTATTATCATCTAAATAATTTGTTTCGAACATTGTTTTTGTAGAAACCTGGTCTAGTTTAGCTGATGGTAATAGAGTGAAACTAAATGTTTTAACTTTCTCAGCACCAGTCTCATCATCAGCAACTGTTGGTTCACATGTTAAGATGTCATGGTTATCCAAATCTTGTGCTATAAAACTTATTTCAAAAGATAACGTATCAGCATCAATACTAACAAATTTTGAAAGCAAATTAAAAATCGGTGTTGAAATTGTTGTGTCAAAATTAACTGGTGTTAGTTGTGCGCTATTACTAATAACTTCAGTCTGCTCACCAACAACTGGATTTAGCTCTTGTCCATCAACATCAATAATTGAACTTAAAAATGTAGTATTTTGTGCTGAATACTCTCACAAGTCTCCGTGTTCGATAATATCACTGTTGAAAAAATCATCGAAAAAAATGCTTTGATTACACTGTATGTCGGTGTCAATCAATCATTTATTAAACTGCATGTTCAACATGTTTTCATCTTTAATTTCTTCATCCAATTCTAAAGTTTCGATAAAATCCATTGATATATCATATACATCCTGGACAACTAATGCTTCTTCATTTATTTCTTCAGTGTAGTCAGACATTTTTTGCTCAGTCTGCTCTAAAATGTATAACTTTTGCTTGTCAGGAATATTTTGCGAAACAATTTGGTTATGGATGACAGCATCAAAATATGAAACATACTCATTTAGAGCATCAGTGTCAATCAATTTTAAATCATTGTCTAAGCCAATACCATAAATATTTAAATACTTATCTTTTGAAGACATTTCAGTATCATTATCTAAAGCAGCCACTTGGTCTAAGAAAGATTCACTAAGAACACCATACTCTCGTTCATACCCTTTAATTAATTTATTTTCATATGTGGTAATTTCTTCATTGGTATATTCATCCCTATCAGCACTCTTAGCAACATCAGGTAATGGAACTGGATCTAATGGATTTTCTGATTTGCCAATTTGCTGTGGATGGAAATTAATAGCCAATACAACAGCGCAAGCAACCACATTCACCATAAGTACTGCGCCAATTCAAGTTAAGATCTTAATTTTTCTATTTTTACTCACAACCATATATGTATATTATATACATATAATTGGTTTTTTGAAGCAAAACACAAGCTTTCTAAACTTTGAATGTGAAAACATCAAAATTTACATTTATTATTAATGTATTGCTAAATTTTCATAAAACTACCAGTAAAGAAGTAATGACAATTCTTCCAATTTAATCTCTATGGAAGTGAACTTACAAATTGATTAGGAATTCCAATGGAAGAAAGGATTTAACATGTAAAAGTTACTATAGTATACCTTAAGTCAGGACAACAAAATGACTTTTATGAATACTATTGGATTTTAGGAGTTAAATAGTAAGGTGGACTTTATGATTTATTAAAATTATGAATATCACTAATCATAAAATCACACCCTACATACATATTATACACAACAATTTTAAAAAAATTGAAATAAAGTTATAAATTCTCAATATTTCAACTAAATACCTACTACATTTAGAATTTCTAATAATATATAATTATTGTGATGTCTCTTGTTAATAGTTCTAAGATTATTCATGTATTGGGTGTAGCTAATTATATGTATAAAAAAGCAAAAGCTTTAGGTTGAAATCAGAGTAGGTGTAACGAAATGTGAGCACTAGGCTTGATTCATGATTGTGAACATTTAATTAATCAACTAGATCCTAGCATTAAATTAGAAAATGGTGGACAAGTTCTAAATGAAGCTAGTTTTAAATATAGTTTTGAAATAGCTAATGTTTGGAGAAAGGTTGATAACGACAAAGTTACTGATGAATTAATTTTATTGGATGAGGCTGATAACAATGTTGATAATAATGGTGAAGTTATATCGTTTACACTAAGGATGGAACAACACCGAAATAAACATGGAGCTGATTCAGCAATGTATAAAAGAAGTAGCGAATATGCTAAATGATACCTATCAAATTACGGAGATGATTATTTGAATAAAAAATATTTAAATAAATAATTACCAAAAATGGTTCTTTTCTATTTTTTGTGGATTTTGATAAATCCAGTCTTGAGCGCATAAGGTAAATAATAGTTTTAAATCAACTTAGATTCTATTCATATTCCAACATCATTTTCATAGTCTTCAAGATATTTTTTAGCTATTAGATTAACTTTCAGTTGGTATGTTCCCAATATGGCAGTTAAAAACTGTCCAGTTTTAGAAAGATTGTTAAACTCAGCTTAATGATTTATATAATAGTATTAATCTTATGTCTGACCCTTGCATAAACAATAATTTACTAACTGCAATTAGATATTTACGCGACAAGAAATATGGACTTGCTTATCAATATTTTTCTGCAAGCGCCCATGAAGATGAGATGGCTTTAAAATACTTGATTTTCATAAAAATGGAAATAGAGAAATACCTTCAGTCGTTTTACAAGAAAGTAAAAAAGGAAGATATAACAAAGGTCAAAGATTTGTATTTTGCACAATTCGATGAACAAGACCAAAAAGCAGAAGAGCATGATAATGCCATAAAATATTTCGAATCAATAGCTAAAGAGGGCAAGCCTGTAGCCTTTGATAATTTATCGGCTTTTTATAAAAGCGATGCTGATTTGGAAAAACATAATCCTCAAGTAGAAAAATATTTAGAATCAGTCATTAAACATGCATCGCCTGAAATACTTTTTGAAATAGGTCAATTGTTTGAACATGCAAGCCATGGAGCGTCTAGAGAAAGTTGTGCAAAAAAAAGTAAAAAATATTACGAATTAGCTGCTAAACAAAGCCACCCCGCAGCTTTAAGATTTTTAGCAGATTTCTATTTACATGGTGATATACATAATAAGAAAAACATCCCCAAAGCTGTGGAATATTATGAATTATCAGCTAAACATGGAGATCCGTATTCCCAATTTTATGTAGGTTATATGCATCACCATGGTGAAAATAATGTTAAACAAGATCATGATAGAGCAATGATGTATTATCTGTTGTCCTATAAACAGGGTTATGTAAAAGCTGGGAATTATTTAAAAGGTCTTTTGGAAGAAATTGAAAAGAACAAGGCTAAGCAAGTTAACATCAAAAAAATGGATTAAGTTCATATAACGAACTATAATTAATTTCCTCTATTCCTTTAATTGCATTAAAACAAAGAAGACTCCACTGAATTACTACCATTATAAATATGTTTCACATTATATAATATTGGTAATAAGTTTATTATTTAGCAGAATGATTGATATTTGTTATAATTTTGATGTCAATAGATGAAAATGTGCTGTCATTTCCATGGTTTCAATCATTGAAAATAACAAAAATAAAAACATTTGTTTCCATCTTCTTGTTGCCTATAATTTTAGTGACGATATTATTAAATGCATAGAGAATAAAATTTCTACTAAATTGGTGATGGTCAGATTTTACAAAATTCCCAAAATGAAAATCAAAACAGTAGGGCCTGTGACAACTGCTGGTTATTACCGACTATTAATACCAGATTTATTATCAAATTTAAATCAAGTTTTATACATTGATGATGATATTATTTGTAAGGGTGATATAGCACCATTGTGAAATACAAAATTAAGTAGTAATGAGTGGATTGGGGCAGTAAAGGATAGATGTATACAAGAAGTATATTCAACGAATGAAGACTATCGGATAAATATTATTGAAAAATATAACCTTAAAGGCTACTATATCAATTCAGGGATGCTACTACTAAATATAAAAGCACTAAGAAAAAATAACATTCAAGAAAAATGGAAGCAACTTATTCACAAACCATTACCATTTCGCTTATTTAATGATCAAGATATTATCAACCCTACATGTGTTGGTCACGTCAAATTTCTTGATGATAAATGAAACCGATTTGCTCGTTTAACTACTAAAAACATTAATGCAATAATTTTTCTTCATTACTCTGGAGGAATAAAACCGTGAAATGATCCAGCAGCGTCATACTATAGTTATTGAAAGAAATATGCTGATATTACTGGATATGCTGATAATGGGCATTCTCTATATGTCTTTGGTAATTCATTTACTGAACAATTCATTGCACAAACAGACTGATGACTAAATTACCATTTTATAAATACTGAGAAAGATGAATGGAAAAAATATTTTAAAAGAAAATTTTTGCGCAACAAAAATAACATTTTAATAATTACGCATCAGGCCTGAAATACTGGTTGAAACAATATATTGAAAAAATTAAGGGGGGGATGTAATTGCTACTACTATTTCCTGTACAATTTTGACATTAGGCATTCTGATAAGCATTCGTTAATACAAAAAATATTTGGAAAGAAGATTATTACATACGACAAAACCGATAAGGATAAATATGGCCTGCCATTTATATCTTTCCCAGCAAGGGATATGCCTACTACCTATTGTAAGTCACCAACTGTGGATTGAACATTTATGGCAGGAGGTTATACCACTGATACCCATCGCTTTAAAAATACCTATTGGTTATTAAAGAAATTAGGTAACTTGCCACATCGTTTTGTGATCGACTCGGCTGGATTGACAGATTCTTCACATGATAATATTAAGTTTGTTATTAAGAATATAAACTTTACCACAAAAGGAAGCATCATCAATGACTATGAATATTCCATAGTTGATACTCGTTGTGTTTGTTTTATCAAACAAAATGGACATGAATATTTTTCTCCAACAATTGCATGAGCTATTCGTAACAATAAAAAAATCTTAACAGATTTAAATTTAATCAAAACATTCCCAGGATATGATCCAAGATGAATAAGGGTTATTGCTGATTTTAGTAAGATAGATAAGCAAGTGGGTAAGTGAATTAAAGATGACAAAATCATTCCAAACTATACACACAAGGAATGATTCAGCCCGAAACAATTTGTTCTAGATTTTAAGAAGCTTATTTAAATACTTGATCTGATACTCTTGAATATTCCTCTATAACATATAATTGAGTATATACCGTGTCTTTTAAAAACATTAAAAATATAATCATCAACAAAGACAAGAAAGTTTGTAAAAAGTTTTCAATTTTTGCTGCAATACTATCAGGGGTGTGTGTGGGATCATGAACTGCAACATTTTTATGTTTTCTATATCTATGACTATTACCATTACTCCTACTTGTTACTTTTTTAGTTAATCTACTATTGTTCACCGGATATACATATTGAACTGGTTCAACACTTTTTGATAAAACCCAAACTAAAAAAGAAATTGTTGTAGTTATATTAATGGGTATATGTACACTTGCTGGAGCGATAGTTCTTGTTAGTTTATTGTTTGTCTTTGGTTATCAGTGGTAATATTTTA
>JAITWZ010000009.1 GCA_031284985.1 Mycoplasmataceae bacterium | reverse complement strand
TTGCTCCATCAGGCTTTCGCCCATTGTGAAAAATTCCCTACTGCTGCCTCCCGTAGGAGTATGGGCCGTGTCTCAGTCCCATTGTGGCTATTCTACCTCTCAGTATAGCTACTCGTCATTGACTTGGTGAGCCATTACCTCACCAACTATCTGATAAGACACACTCTCATCCTAAAGTGTTGCAAACGCAACTTTAAAAACAAAATCATGCGATCTTGTTTCCTATGAGGTATTAGCTAATCTTTCGACCAGTTATTCCTCTCTAAAGGGTAGATTAAATATGTATTACGCACCCGTTTGCCACTGCCATTGCTGGCCGTTCGACTTGCATGTATTATGCATACCGCTAGCGTTAATCCTGAGCCAGGATCAAACTCTCTTAAAAATTGACGGATTCTATTTAGTTTTCAAAGAACTTTCAGTCAGACGCTTTACATCTAACTAATTAGATTATATATTAAATTATGATAAAAATGTTAATAAAGTGAAAAAAGTTTGAAAATAATGCGAAAATATAATAAAAATATTCTTTTAGAATACTTTTATTATACTAAGATATATACTATAATACTATCTATTATTATAGAAAAATTAGTATAACAAAGATAAGGACAGCTGGAGAAATGGCTACAATCCAAGAAAAAGTATGAAAAAATGTAAAAAAAAGCAATTTATTAGAATTTTATGTCATTACATATTGAAAGGAGGAACAACATGCTTAATAACATAACTCGAAGTTCAAAAATTAAAAACTTCAAAAAAATTGACCGAGAATTAAAAACAATTTTTCAAATTAATAATGCTCGTGCAATTAAACTTAACCTGATTGATAAGGATAGCAAAACATATAAAATATTAGTACATGAACAAAATCAAGAAAATTCAATTTTACAATGCATGCCAGCGGAAAGTGTTAGTCTTTTGCAAGCTATTTATTTAAAAAATAGTCCAATGGATGAAGCTGGATATTGTAAAACTACATGCTACGACAAAATAAAAAAAGCGTATAAGGAATTTAAAAAATACCGTGAATACTTATCAAATAAGAAACCTACCACAAAATAATATAAGCGAAAATCGCTTTATATTGCTTGATGGTGTCGAGGGAGATTTGAAAATTGTCGATAGTCGTTGAGAGATTAGTTTGGATTACTATATTATATTGAATAGCGTAATTCCTGATGACTTTCTAGCTGTTAATTTACTAATGCCATTTATTGAAATATATAATATTCCATTAGTTAAAAAACAACATCCAACTATCCCACAATGGAGTAGCAATGCCAATCTATGTCAAGTTTTCAACCTGCATTATTTTTTGGAAGTAAGCCCTAATACATTGAGTAGTGAAATATATGACTACAACATGTATATGAAGACAAATTTACTAATTAGTCAAGCAGCTGCTCAAAAATATAGTGAAAAAATTGATGTTAATGAGAGTGATTATTTAATTTTTAGTAACGAAACTGAAAAATGTTCCGTCCAAAAAAATTTCAAATACTCCATCTTAAATCTCGTCAACTCACAGCGTTCTTTAATTAACAATTTTGAAAACTATACTTTCAATCACTTGGGTGAATGATATTTGAATGACGCTGAATTACTTGTTGATGTCGGCTATGATCAAATGCTTAACTTGACTAAAAGCACTCAACCAAATATCACATTAAACACCAATAACGGAATTTATATAAACAAAATTAAGCATGATTTCGAATATGTGTTAGCAGGAGAAACAAAAAATCGTAATTTTACCGTTGAACAGAATAACAAATTCTTTGTTAGTCAAGCGTATAATGTAGGTTTTAACGACTATAGTTTTTATAACATGGCTAATAACATGCTTGAAACAGGCATAAAGGCCACTGATGGAGCGCGTGGGATATACATTCCACTTGATGCGCAAGGTGTATATAAAATCGAAATTGAGTACATCACTAAAAATAATAACTATCGCTATATTAAATGTGCCATTCCTTTTAATTTTTTACAATCTGAAAATCTATATAACTTTGTGGAAATAACAAACAACAAAATTGAGGGGAATGTTAATAATTGATTTGAAACATTTAGAGGGAATAGTAAGGAGATACATTTATAAAATGAAAAAATCAATCGTACTAAGTGGAATCTTTAGTATTCTAGGGGTGAGTGGAGTAATTTGCCTTGGAGCACTTGCTTTGAAAAATTTTAATGGTAAAACAGTTGGTGTTAATTCCCAAGCTGATAATAGCAATGATGCATATCGTCACTATTCATTAGACAATTATTTTAAAAATAGCAAAATTGGTGAAGACTTAATTGTTGACGTTTATAAAAATGAAATGATTGAAACACAATTAAACTATTACTGATTTGAAAAAAACATTCATGCAATAATTACCAATTGCCTACGTGGCAATGAGTATTTTAGCAACAAGGATATTGATCTAATTTATAAATACAATATTAATGATTTAAGAACAAGAATTGAGCTGGCGATTAAATGGAAATATAATGAAGCGTTCTGATATTATGATCACATCATTCTACGCCTAGTTAAGTAAGGTTTAAATTGCCCCACTATTCATAAAAAATACATTAATAAATTTGCGTATAATAAACTGGTTATATGCTTCAGATGCGTCGAAATCACTTACATCAATAACAATTTTTTTAATAGCTGTCCCATATGCATGATTAAAGTTATCTAAAATCCGCATACATTCAATATTTTTATGCTTATAATTAAAAAATATTACCCCATATATTGTTTTAAATTTTCGTTTAATTTTAAATATATAATCATTAATTTTTTCATTCGTCTTAATTATCGCTAAATCGATAAATAAAATATTATGTTCATCGGGAATATAGACATCTGTTGCATAGTCTTTGCAAATAATAGTGAAGCAAAAAAACTTATCAAGCGTCTGTAATATACTCTTATCAATTACTTGGGGGTGAGTTGGTATTAGCCTAACTAATCATCGATGAATTTTTTCTAATAAAAACATGTCTCCATTTAAACTAGGATTAGTGTGCATGGCAGTTTTTTTAGGAGTATGATGTGAAATGTTTTCACACAACAAAACTGGTAATTCATTTTTGGTTAAAAGTAAAATTGTAATATCAATAAAATCAATCATTGATTGTTGACGGTTTGAAAGATTGTAGAAACTAAATATTTTACTCATTGATAATGACTTTTCAAGAGCGTGGATATTTAGTGTCAGTTTTCTCATGTTTTTTAACATATACAACGTTATGAATATAGCCTTCATCAGAAGTAAATGTATCAATAGAAGTTATTGATGATTTTAATAATTTTAAGATTTTTTGTGCACACTGAGTTTCGCTTGTACAATTACTAGATTTTGGTTCAATAATTCAGCCATTAATTTTTGTATATGGGATAGAAAGCTCAAGAATATTTTTCAATGGTGCAACAGCACGAGAAGTAACTAAATCAAATTTTTCTCGCTCAGAAGCAGTAATATCTTCTGCACGTTTGCACAAAATTTCAACATCGATTCCCAAGTGTTTTGCCAACGCTGCTAGAAAACTACATTTTTTATTATTTGACTCAATAATTGTTAATTTTATTTTTGGAAAAAGCAACAATAAAGCAATTCCAGGAATTCCCGATCCAGAGCCAATATCAAGTATAGAAATATTTGGTTCAAAAATAAATTTACGATATGGTATTACTGATTCAAAAAAATATTGTCCATAAATTTTTTCTTCATCTGCTAATCTTGTAAGATTTATTTTCTTATTATAGTCTTGCAAGAACAGTTTGTATTTTTCAATTTGGCTAAAAAAATTAGCATCTACATCCTTAAAGTTTAATTTAATTTTATCGCGAAAAGTATTAACATCCATAGTTATGATATATGTCCCAATAATTCAATTAAAATATTAAAAAGCTGATCACATGAAGCAATTGTTGTCCATTCATTTGTAGAGTGTGGTTCATAAATATCTGGACCAATTGCAATCGCTTGAATATGTGGAAGTCTGTTAACAATAAAACCACATTCTAGTCCACCCTTACAAACTTCATTGACTGGATGAATATGCATAATATTAAAAAATACATCATGATAGATATTAGCAATTTTATTTTCTGGAATTGGTGTTCAAGCTACACTACTGCTTTGTGTCTCCAAAGATTTCCAGGACAAATTCCCTAAATCCAAAAGAGCAGAAATTTTTTGTTTAAAATGAACATGTGCATTAACATTGGTAGATCGTAACGAGTAACCGAATTGCATGATGTTTTCTTTCATGGTAATTTGTGCTAAATTATATGATATTTCATACATTTGTAGCTTCTCATTATAAAGTAGAACACCGTCTGGAATAGCAGCAAAAAAATTGATAATTTTTGAAGTTATTTCCGCAGAAATATAAGAGTTTGAGTATGATGAAAAATCTGTTATCTTTTGGAAATGAAATTTAATATTCTTTTCTTCAGTGTAAATATTTTGATATTTTTTCAAATAAGTTGTGGCAATGTCTTCAAACTTTTTCATATCATTGTCATTGATATCAATAATGATTTCAAATTCACTAGGAATTACATTTAATGGAATAGAACTAGCGCAATGCAATAAATTTATTTTTATATTTTGTGACATTGCTTGATAAAGAATTTCAAAACCTAATTTAATTGCATTCCCACGAAGATTTCCAATATATGCACCAGAATGTCCACCTAATAATCCCTCAATTGTAAATTTTACAGCAGAAGGTTTTAAAAATTTTTCAGTTTTAATATCAATAGAAAATACCTCATTGTTCACACCAGCACACCCAATTTCACACTTCTTAATGTCTTCATTATCTAAATTAATCATGTATGATGCTTTTATTAAACTTGTATCAAAAAAAGTAATGCTCTGAGGAATTACTTCCTCATTTCATGTGATTAGTATTTCTAATGTTGGATGAATAAGATTCTTATTTTGTGAAACAATTGTTAAGATGTACGCTAATCCAATTCCATTATCTGCACCTAACGAAGTGTCTTGTGCAGATAATTTACCGTTATTGTTTAAAGTTTTAATAGCATCATTTTTAAAATCATGAGATGAGTTCTTTGTCTTTACACCGACCATATCAGCATGTGCTTGCAATAATGTTATGGGAGATTTTTCATAGCCGTTTGTAGCAGGAATAGTAAAAAAAATGTTATTATTCTTATCAATAATTGGTTCAAAACCATATAATTTTATTTTATTTTTTAAATATGGAATAATCTTGTCAGGATAATGTGAGGCACGTGGTATTTGACATAATGAATAAAATTCATCCCAAAAAAGCTTTGCATCTATATTAATCATATAAATTTATTATAACAATTGCATAAGTAAAAGAAAGGCTATGAATACTAATGCTAATTCACCATTTCCTTATAAAACACAATTTGTTTACAATGTTTAGATATTTTTCTTGTTTGAATAGTTTATTAAGTTGATTAATTGAAGCATCCATTCAAACTACTATGTTGATATTAATTTGACTGCTTAATTTTCCTCTCAAATATTATTCTATAGTAAGCGTAACACAACAACAAGGGGGTGGTTAATTGGTTATTTTATCAACTTTATATAATATTAGTATACATATGGAAAGTAAAGCTAACCCATTGGATTTAATTCACAACCAATTTTACGAAAACGAAGAACATGATCGTATGCTTCGTTGTTTGGTGACTTTTGAACAAATGATTCAAGATATACCATTGTTTCATAAGACAATTGCTAAAATTTTACATTTTATCCCCTTTATCAATTGTGTATTAAACCAAAAGCCAAATGGTGAGTATGCATGAGTATCGCGTGATAGTAATACTACTGGAATTTTATATACCTACAATGACTATACTTTATTCTACCGTGAATACTTATCAATCCCAGATGTAATGGTGACTCCACCCATCCGTGTCCTTATTTGTGGTGATACAATAGGCTTTGTTGTGAATAACATGTTTATGGATGGATATGCTCTAAAACATTTTATGGCTATTTTCTTTGACGAATATAACCACTTAGATGATCCTGCATATGTTTCTAGTTTATATAGCACACAAACTAGAAGTTTTGAGAATTTTTTAAAATCTTTACCAAATTACTCAGCTTCAGGTGGTGCAAACAAGAAAAAGAATGGAATTCTTAATTCATTACTTAGTTCATTATTAAAACCTGCCAAGGCGATTGCTGTGGGGATGAATAATTTTAATTTAGATGCTGGATATAACCAATACCGATTGGTGTTTTCGCCATTAGATAATACTGCTGCACCATGATTAAACTATGAGCATTTATTACCAGAAACTGTTATTAAACTAAAAGCATTAGCTGCCAAGGAAGGTATTACTGTTGCTGACATTATTTCAGCAGCTTACATTCGTTCAATTGCAAAATATTTAAATGCTTATAATAGCCCAATTAGTATTGGTCGCTTTTATAATGCTCGTCCAGTCTCAACAATCCCTAATTATCGTTCATTTAGTAACTTACATGTTGTTTTACCTAATTATGCAGCAGTAGCACAAAATTGTCACTTCCATGAGACTGTGATGCAAATTAATGCTATTAGCAAAAGAATTGAAACTGAACATTTAATCGCCAAACAAATTAGTCGACCACCTGAACAAATCATTGGACCAACAGAATTTTTTCAAATTGCTGATTACGGTGAATTTAAGTCAGAGTTTTTTACACTTAAAAGTAATAAAATAATTTATGTATTCTTTACACCTGCTATGAGAAACATCCCTTATTTAGCGGTTGCAACTACAGAATATCAAAACAATATTTACATTTCGTGTGCAAATTTTTGTAATGAAAAAGATTTAGAAATAGTAAAAGTTATTTTAGCAGAGATGCTTGTTGAAATTAATTGTTATATTTATGCAATCGAATTATTAGGGGATAAAAAATATGGTGATGTTACACCACAAATTAATAATTATTACTATGAAAATGCGATTAATATGTATGATCCTAAACTACACCAATTTATAAAAGATGAAGTTACAATCACTGAAACTACCAACCAACAGCAGCAAACTAATATCAACAAAAAAACCACTTTTACAGGTGTGATTGCTGATCAATATAAAAGAAATGAATCGCTAAAAAATGCTGCACAAGAAAATCAAGATGCACCTAATAGCTTTTTATCAGAACAAGATTTCAAAAAAATAAATAACAATTTTGATGATAGTGATCTAATTGGAAATAATTTTGAATATTATAGTAATCATGCTGCATCTACTGTTAATGATCACCCAACTAACTCGTCTAACATAAAACTAGAAGATATTCCAGAAATTGAATCTGTACCTAGTGCTCAAGGTGATGAAAAAGCTGCTAATACTCCAGTTAATAACGCTAATCCAAATACTAACAGTCAAGTTGCACCTACTCAAAATAGTGCAGGACAACCAAATCAAACATCACCTACACAACAAGGAAACGTCCCACCAGTTCAAAGGAATGTTCCTCCACCAGTTCAACAAAGTAATGTTCCACCTACACAACAAGGAAACATTCCACCTGTTCAAAGAAATGTTCCTCCGCCTATTCAACAAAGCAATATCCCGCCCGTGCAGCAAAATAACATCCCTAATAATCCAAGCGCTGCAACTACTAAGTATGCTATTAACCCTAATTTTAAATCTAAGGGTAATTACCAAAGTTATAATTGAACGCCGTTACAAATTAATATCGCTACTAAATTTGAGGAATTAACGCAATGTATATTATTTCCGGTAGATGATGATCCAACTAGTATTAAATTTCATATAAGTGCCACCGAATTCCAGAAAAGGAAGTGAGATGAAGTGATTTCATACATCGAGCAGCAAACCAAGCGATAATGAAACTTAAATATCAGTACTTCGACACACACAGTCATACCAATATGCCACCGTTGCTAGATAATGCTGATGCCATTTTCGCCAATTGTGCTGAGAAGAAAATATTTCTATGTGTAGTGGGAGTTGATCACGCAAGTAATAAAATCGCAATTGAACAATCTAAAAAGTATCCAAATGCTATTTGTCAAATAGGTATTCACCCATGTGAAATTGTCGAGAATTGAAAGCAACAAGTAAATGAATTTGAAGTGCTTGTAGCTAACAACGTCTTAGACATTAAAGCAGTTGGAGAAATTGGTTTAGATTATTACCACAAAAAAACTGAATCCAAAATACAGATCAATGTTTTTAAGCAATGTTTAGAAATAGCTATCAAATATAATAAACCAGTAGTTTTACATATTCGTGATGCATATCAAGATGCTTATGATGTTTTATCTGAATATCACGCCCGTCTTAGTAAAATATTAATTCATTGTTATGATGGTGATGCTGAATGAGTATCAAAATTCAGTAAATTAAATTGCTATTTTGCAGTTGGTGGAAAAGTCACATATGAAAATGGGGCATTTTTGCGCGATGCAATTAAAACTATTGCTAATAATCGTTTAGTATTGGAAACAGATTGCCCATTTTTATGTCCCATGCCAAATAAAAAAGATATCAACACCCCTGAAAATATCATCATAATTCATGATTATGTTACTGAAATATTACAAAAAGATATTACTGAACAAGTAGTAATTAATGCCTGCACATTTTATGATATTGAAATTAATGAAATTTAATTTGTTTTAAAAATAGTTCATTATCACGTCAATCTTTTTCTAATTTAACAAATAATTTAAGGTTAATATGACAATTAAATATTTTTAGCATTTCCATACGAGCTCTTGTACCTATTTTTTTAATCATTTGTCCATTTTTACCTAAGATAATGCTAATTTGACTTTCCTTATCAACAACGATGTTAGCATTAATGGTAAACATATTTTTAACTTTATCGTATTCTTTATGTTCAACAACGACTGCACATGCGTATGGTATTTCTTGTTTGGTGTTTAGAATAATTTGTTCACGGACAAGTTCACATATAATAAAATCATCATTCTCTAAATTTTCCTCTTGTGTTAATGCCCCATCACGAGCATATTTCTCAATAGTCTTAATTAATGGCGTTAAATCAGGAGTTTCTTTTTTACAAGTTATCGCTACCACATCCTTGTATGGAATAAGGGCACCAATATCTCTTTTAACATTAGCGATACGGTTTTCATCAATTAAATCTATTTTTGTAATTACTAGAATAACATTAAGAATGTCATATGATTGCAATATTTCAATAATTTTCTTATCTTCATCATCAATTGGTCGAGAGGCATCTATCAACAATAATGCACAATCAGCAATTTTATAACTAGACTTAATTTCAGAATTTAAAAACATATCTAGCTTTGTTCTACTAACATGATAACCAGGTGTATCCATAAACAAAATACTTAAATTATCCGCATTATAAATTGCTTTGATACGATTTCTTGTGGTATGGGGTTTATAAGAAGTTATGGCAATTTTTCTTTTAAATATAGAGTTTAATAAGGTTGATTTGCCAACATTTGGTTTACCTGTAATGACTGCATAGCAAGATTTTTGCTTTATCATCTATTTAAAAATTCAAGATCGATCCTCAGTGCTTATAAAAGTACTAAAAACACCTTTTAAGAAAGCGGTACATTTCTTTCAAGCAGCTTCATCACTTGGTCGAATTTTAAAGATTTCTTTGGCAACAAAATCAACAAGACCATTAATTAAATTACCATCTACAAACACGTGACGGTTCTTATAATCTTGTGTTATGGGATTATTAGTATTAAGGAGATAAGTCTTACCACCATATTTGAAACCATCATTAGTGAAATTAGTAATAAAATCAACAACAGAAACTGTACTTGTTGTTGCTGTTGTTAATTTATCATTAATCGCTTGTAAGAAATCTTCAGATCCGTTTTTAATTATGGCATTAACTCCAGTATTAGAATCTTGAAAGAATTCACCAAAATAGGCATTTATTTTTGTCGTACATTCACCATTGAACACGTCTTGAATTTCTAAACCAGCACCACCTTCTAATGTAGTGAATGAGGCAATTTTAGCATTTAGTGTAGTTTCGAATTCATTAAGTTTTGTGGCACACAAAGTACTTAATTCTGTAATAAAACCATCAATGTTTGAAGGATCAGGGAAAGTCAACTTACTAAATTCGCTCCAATTTAGTACACTATCAAAATCAAAATTAACAAGATTTTTTTCACTTTCTTTGATAAATTTTAAAGCTTTAATTGCCACTCTATTAATTCAATTAGGCATTAGAATTTGTGTTAACAAACGCGTAAGATTAACCTGATTGTTAGGACCACCAACTTTTTGTTCCAAAACCTCAGACATGTTAGAATAATGTTGTTCATTAAAACAATTGTCAAGGAAAACAGTTATTGCGGCTCTAACTTTCTCAAAAATATTCTTATCACCAGCATTAATTAAAAAATCATTAATTGAGTCAGAGAATGGTTTTGTTAACTCTGTTACAGAAGATTGGAAAGTTGAATCTAACGATTTCATTTGTGTTTCAAATGAAGTTAATTCAGAAATATCAGTAATGCTAACACTTTCAAGTTCATCGTTAAATATACTAATTAAATTATTAATATCTAGTGAACTAGTGGCAGATAAATCATCCATAATCTTTTCATAATCAATTGAGCTTACAATATCACCAATTGATTTGCTAATTTGATTAAAATTTTCACCAATACGATCAGTACCAAGGTTTTTTGAGATATCAAAACTACCACCTTCAAAAATATTACTTATATCATGAGCAATGTCAAGCGTATCACGAATATCAGACGGGTGAGTATAAAATAAGTCAAAATCACCGATATGTGAAGAACCGATGCTAGTAAAAAAACTTGATAAAAAATTAGAACGATCAACTTTTGAATTAGCAACAATAGCATTAACTGTGCCTACACCAGTATAAACGGCTGGAAAATATGCAACCATACATAAGAAAGACAAAATAAAACGAGACTCAAAAGAAATTTGCTTAGAAGCAGCAACAATATTTCTCTCCTCGTGTTCTAATATGGCTTCAGCAGTAGCATTTTTAAGTTTTTTGTTTTTAATTTTAACTTCTTTAGTAATGTGAAATATGTGTTTGAAAAGTGCATAATATAGAATAATAGACAAAATTCCTCAAATAATACTAAAAGCAATTCATCAAATAAAACCAACAAAAGGAATATCGGTAGCAATATCTTGAAGAAATGGTTTTCAATCATCAAACCCATCTGGAAGCATTGGAAATAAAATTAATTGAACGATTAAACGTGCGGCTCAAGTGATGAAAAAAATGTAACCAAGAATGTATCCGGCTAATGAAGAAACCATAAAATAAGCAGTTTTTTTAGGGTTTCTTTTTCAAGCAATTAAAAAAACAAAGAATAAAATAATAACAGTAAGACCGATACCAACATATGCTATTGCAGGATGAAGACGAATACTTAATATTTTGTCCATATATAATATTATATAACATAGTATAGATTATACCTTCATTCTATATAATTTAGATAGAGTATGTTAAGCGACTTAGAAGAAAAAATCAACCAAGTAAAAACAAAAATTAAAACAGAAGCAGCTGATGCTTGTTTTTTATGTTCCAACATTTCTAAAACATGGTTAATTCCTAAGTTAGGAACTATGGATAATGTTTTTATATTGGTAACTAATGGTAAAAACTATTTATTTGGTGACACACGTGATATTAAAACATTAAGAACTTATGGAGAATTTGTGGTTATTTGTATTCAAACATATGAAGATGTAATTGCGATTGTTAAAAAAGAAAAAATATGTACACTTTTGGTGGAGGGTGACATTACGATGTTTGAGTATGAGAAATATGTCAAAACTTTAAAAATTGCAAATATTATTACCATTGATACTAAAAAAATACGAGCAATTAAAACAAGTAATGAAATAAAAATTCTTCAAAAATCAGCCAACATTATTTGTGAAACAATTGACTATATCAAAAAAAATATAAAGGTTGGCATGAGCGAAAAAACTGTGGCTGATATGATAAAACTGCATGTAATCCAAGAGGGAGCATCTGATATCTCTTTTTCATCAATTGTTTCATTTGGTAAGAATACAGCTGACATCCATCATTTTCCATCAGCAACTTGTAAATTAAAGCAACATGATGTTATTATGCTCGATATAGGTTGCATATATCAAGGGTATTGTTCTGACATCACTCGATGTTTTTGGCTATCTAAGCCAGACACAGCTGCGCTTGAGATCTATAATCTAGTTTTAGCGGCACAGAAAAAAGCTATTGCAGCCATAAAACCTGGTGTTAAGGCATGTGAGATTGACGCTATTTGTCGTAATCATTTTACTAGTATAGCACCTCAGTGAGCAAAAACATTCATGCATAGTACTGGACATGGTGTTGGTGTACAAATACATGAACTACCAATGGTTAGTACCAAATCAAATGATACTTTGGTGTGTGGACAAGTACATACAGTAGAACCAGGAATATATGTAGAAAATTTATGTGGCGTACGTATTGAAGATATGGTAGTAGTTACTGAGCATGGTTGTACTGTTCTTACTAAAAAAGCAAGTAAATAGTTTTTGTAGTTAAAATAGTATTGAACTATTATTAGTTTATCAAGCATTATTTCTATAATTCACCTATTAAACTTCACTTTGAGGATATTGAGATCAATATTACAAATTTTGAATTTAATGTTCTAAAATTTAATTATTAAATCTTTTAATTTTGCGTTCCCAATGAAAATAAATTAACATAAAATTCTTATTTGTGGAGACTGTTAACTTTTTATTTGATTCTAATGCTCTTTATATAATAAGCGTATGAGTAATATTGACATTAAACTAGAAGAAGCACAATTACTTTCAGAGCAGAAAGCTCGCATGGAAATGATTATTTCAGGAAAAGAAAAAACTTATTCGGAAAAAGTTAAATATGCCAAGAATAAAATAAGGGAATTTTATAATTATTGTAAGTTAAATAATTTACCAAAACCAGTTGTATCTTTTAGTGGTGGAAGGGACAGCAGCGTGTTATTGTATTTAGTTAGAGAGATGTATCCAGATACCACCGCAATTACAGCAACCGAATTGTTTAATCCTGACAATAGTAAATTAATACAAAAAACAAGTAACATTTGTGTTTTTCCTCCCAAGATGAGTTTTGAACAAGTCATAAAGGAAAAAGGTTTTCCAATGATTTCGAAAGAATTATCTCAAAAAATCAATGCTGTACGTAATTGCAAAACAAATGGAAAATGAATAAAAACTTGTTTAGGAATTGGAAAAGGGAGAAGAATAAGTAAAAAATACCTTCATCTCTTAGATAAAACGTTTGTCAAGTACGAAGTTTCTCATGTTTGTTGTAATATGCTAAAAGGACCTGTAAAACATGATAAAAGACCTAAATTTGTCGGAACGACAATATTCGAATCTCAACTTAGACGTACTAATTGGATCAAAAAAGGTTGCAATGTATACAATGTTAAAATACCTCAAAGTCGTCCGCTTTCCATTTGAAACCAAAATGATATTGAAAAATTTATTAAAAATCATAAGCAAATAAGTATTTCTGATGCATATAAAAAGGGTTGAAAGAGAACAGGGTGTATGTTCTGTGGTTTTGGATTAAATATTGAATGTGCAATTAGAGATCGGGAAGAAGCAAAAGGCATTT
>JAITWZ010000021.1 GCA_031284985.1 Mycoplasmataceae bacterium | reverse complement strand
CTAAAGTCCATATAGTATAATTAACTTATATTTATGAGTTTGGGACAATCTATCAAACAAGCAATTATCACAGGTGCTTTAAACAAGCGAGCAAAAGCAAAAATTAAGAATGGCGAGTTGTTTGATGTTAAGAAATATGAAAACATCAAATTACCAGCTAATGCTCCAGATTCTTGAAACAATAGTAACTATTTCTTTTGAACTAATTTTAAATCAAAAGAAACTTTCTATTTTCGTCAAGGTCTACGTGGAGGGAAAGATAGTAATGAGGTTTGATTCGTATATAGTGATGGTAAGGGTAATACTTATACAGCTGCTGATGAGTTTTTTAAGAAGGATCAGAAAATTTCTACTAGTGCCATTTGTAATGACCCTGAAAGGAAATTAACTTTTACTTTTAGTGGAGCGATGTATAAGGTTTCCAAAAAGGGTGATGTATGCAAAGCAGAACGTAGTAAAAAACCAGTAAATGTTGATATGAAAGCAACCTTTACAGGAATTGGTAAGATATTTGAATTCACTTATGACCTTGCTCCTAAGACATTAGCTCGTGCTTTAAGTAAGGAAAAAGACTTAAGAAAAACACAAAAAGAATTCTCTGATAACCAACAAATTCACTATGAACAATCTGGAACTGTTAGTGGAAAAATAAAGATTGATAACAAGGAAACCACATTTACTGACTATCCTTCATTCCGTGATCGTAGTTTTGGAAAACGTGAATGAGACTTTATGAATCGTTATGTATGAAATGTTATCTTGTTAGAAAATGGTGAATTTATACATACAAGTCTAATCCGTTACCCAATGTTACATGAGTTACAAGCAGGGTTTTTATTTATTGATAATAAATATACTAGCTTATATAAATGTATTTCCATGGATAAATTACCGATTACTGGCTCTACTCCTAAATTCTTTGAAAACAAAGTTCAGTATATAGATGGCAGAAAACGAACTATTAAATCTAACTTAGAATTTGTAATTACATTCCCATTTGCCAATAACAGTTTCATCGTTAATGAAGGTGTATGTGAATATGATGTTAATGGTGTTCGTGGTCGTGGAATATCAGAGTTTGGTTTTAATGGTGATAAAAGTAAATGGGATTACTAATTAAAGATGCAAATATTTCCCATTGGTCAAATTCCCGAAAGTTTATATAAAAATATTGGTGGTAAGGCTCGAGGTTTAGACATATTAGCACGTCATGGATTTGATATCCCTCATGGTATTTTAATTTATCAAGCATCAATCAATATCCAAAACGACGAAATAATTAAAGCTTATAAACAACTTAATTTTAAAGAAGTAGCTGTCCGTTCATCTGCTAACAATGAAGATGGCGATGATTATTCTTTTGCTGGTCAATATGCCACAATATTAAATGTTAAGAATGAAAATGAATTAAGTAATGCCGTTAATACTTGTGTAGATTCATTAAAGAATAAGACAGCAGCTGCCTATTCACAAAACCTCAACAATAATAACAGTACTTTTATGAATATTGTTATTCAAGAGATGGTTGATCCAATTTACTCAGGTGTTTGTTTCTCCATCAACCCCATTAATAATCAAAATGAAATTTTCATTGAATTAGTTAAAGGAATTGGTGAAAAATTAGTATCTGGTGAACAGAAAGGTATTGGTTATACTGTTAATAAAACTAACTTTGAATTAATTACAAAAACTGATGACCAAAACCTAACATCTGATCTTAAGGGGTTAGCAAAATCCATTATGGAGATTACAAAAATCATGAATGAAGAAATCGATAGTGAGTGAGCTGTAACTGCTGATCATAAAATTAAATGGCTGCAGGCTCGTCCCATCACTACAGTCTCTAACATTGCAATTGATGAATTTGACACCAAGATTTTTAATCCAGATACTGTTTTTACTACTTGTAACATTGGTGAGATGTTACCAGGAGCTGTTACACCATTATCATTAAGTGTTACGGTTAAGGGAATAGATGAAGGATTACGAATTATGCTTTTAAAGTCTGGAGCATATAAAAAGAAAGAATTAGATAAGTTAAGTTGTATTACTAACTTTAATAACACCTTATTCTTCAACTTAACTACTATTTATAAATTAGCTACTGCAGTGGCTGGGGCAAAAAAGGATGATGTTGAAATTAGTATTTGTTCTAAGCGTTTAAATACACCACCTCTACCATGAAAAAATAAACCAACCCCTGTACGTTTGTTAAATAGTGTCCGTTATTTCTCATTCCTCTTTTCATTTAAAAAAGCCATTAAGAAAATAAATCAACTTATCAAGAACTATAAAATTGAATCATCTGCTGACCCTAAAATATTTTATAAAAACATTACCAACTATATTCCACACTATTATCTAGGTACATATTGTCATTATGTCACAAGTTCACATTCAGGAGCTATGGGTGGTGCTTTATTAAGAGTATGCCAAGATAGTTTTAAAGATGAATTAGATGCTCGTAGTGCCATTGCTGGTGTATTACAGAACATTCCTAACATTGAGAGTGCTGACATATTAAAATCCATGAAGGATTTAGCGATTGTCATAACTAATGATAATCCTGAGGCTGCAAAATACTCTCCTGAGAAACTTATAGACTATCTAGAACACGCAAATAAGAATGTTAGTGATAAATACCAATATTTCTTACAACGTCATGGACACAGGGCGATTCGTGAGGCTGAACTACGTAGTATGCCTTGAAAAGATAACAAGATTAGTTTTGCAGAGAATCTAGCTACTGTTATGAACTCGGCTAACTTACATAGTGAAGAAAGAAAGGTTGATATTGAAGCATATAAGAAACAAATGATTGGCAATAAAACAGGGTCGCAAGTAAAAGCCATTGAGTTTTTAATAAAACAAACAAGAAATAGTGTTTATAACCGAGAATATACAAAATCTGGGTTTATCCGATTAATTGATAATTTAAAAATAGCTTACCGCAGCTTAGCAGATATTTTAGTACAAAACAAATTATTACCAGATGCTGATTTAATCTACTTCTTAACACATCAAGAATTGGGTGATCTAATCAACAATAACAAGGTATCATTAATTAAGAAAGCTATTCTACGTAAAAGACTGCTACCGGAACAATTTGAATGCCAATATGATGATGTATATATTGGCAAACCATCTCCCAAACCTAAATATGTTGATGATCATAACATCAATTCCCTATCTGGTGATCCAATATCACGTGGAATTATTAAAGGGATAGCAAGGGTTATAAATTCTCCAGAGGATGCTAAGACTTTAAAAGAGGGTGAAATTATGGTTGTTAAATTTACCGATATTGGTTGATCACCATATTATAGTATTGCAGGAGGCATGATTACTGAGATTGGATCTGCTCTTAGTCATGGTGCTGTTGTTGCTAGAGAATATGGTTTGCCGCTTGTTGTTAACGTTAAAAATGCTACCAATATCATTAAAACTGGTGATACTATCCATCTTAATGCCACTAGTGGTTTAATTGATATTATTAAAAATAAT
>JAITWZ010000061.1 GCA_031284985.1 Mycoplasmataceae bacterium | reverse complement strand
TTGAAATTTTTATATTTCCATCAATGAACATTTTTTGTGTAATAATTGAGTTAAAGCACCTATCTAAATATGTTGTTTCTATATCATTCTTATAACATTTCCTCATTGCGTTATAACACGGAATCAAAATTTCTAATTCTTTTTCTTCAACAAACATAAAAATATCCCTGGTGTTAAAATATTATATACAAACATTTACCATTACATATATTATATGCTAAATATGATTATCTATTTTACATTCCAATAAATAAACTGTTATTGTTTTATATAATATAGTTGTAGTTATGGCAAAGACATTTAAAATTACTTCAAAATCAAGTAAGATCGCTAGATTGAAAATTGATCCCACAAAAAAGATTGATCCTAGCAAGATATCGTTTTCTAAATTTCGTGAATATGATGGTTTATCAAAATTAGACTTACAATATATTTTAGATAATGAAGAGTTAAGTGAAGAAACAACTAACTATATCATTAACTTGATTAAAAACAAATAAATGTTTATAAACCTTATTAATCATTCATTTTATTCAATGATGAATGCCACTATTACCATTGATGAATTGATTGAATATGCTGTTAAAAATAAACAAAAGTATGTTGCTTTAGTAGATATTAATGTGATGTTTGGAATGATTGAATTCTACCAAAAAGCACAAAAAAATAACCTTACACCAATTATTGGTTTACAAATCGATTATGAAGGCCATATATATGTTTTAATCGCAAAAAACAATATTGGGTTAAGAAATATCCAACATATTTCCTCTTCTATTTCTACTAGAGAAAAATTTATTATTGAAGAGTATTTAAAAAATGTATATGTAATTAGTCTCGATGATTCAATAAATGCTAACATTTGTAAAAGTTGCGAGAAGTACTATACTTTAAAAGCGATTAATCCTATTGCTGCAAAGGAAAATTACTGTATGAATGAAGATGACTTAATTATTCTAAAAACAATAAGAGCTATTAAGAATGATTTAACATTAAATGATATTCGTGATGTGCCGACCAATATTTCATTCATGACTGAGACTCAAGCAGTTCAAATATATAGTGAAGACGCACTGAAGAACCTAGATGAGTTGATTTCTTCAGTTGATATTAAAATAAATTTAAACAGAAATATAAACTTTGTTAAGTATAGTGATAAAGACCCTAAAACCACATTAGCAACATTAGTTAATGAAGGAATTAGTAGACGGTTAAACAACACTATAGTTCCTCAAGTTTATCGTGAACGGATTGAAATGGAACTTGATGTTATAAATAAAATGGGTTTCAATGACTATTTTCTTGTTGTGCAAGATTATGTAAATTGAGCAAAGACAAATGACATAATTGTTGGGCCTGGTCGAGGAAGTGCTGCAGGATCGTTAGTTGCATATTCACTAAATATTACTGATGTTGATCCAATTAAGAACAATCTACTCTTTGAAAGATTTTTAAATATTGAAAGAAAGACAATGCCTGATATTGATATTGATTTTGAAGATACGAGACGAAATGAAGTTGTGACATATTTACTTAAGAAATATACTGGACAAAAAGTTGCTCACATTATAATCTTTCAACGCTTAAAAGCTAAAATGGCACTACGTGATGTTGGTCGTGTATTAGGGATTGACAATAAGATCATTGGTTTGATATGTAAGATGTTTATTTTAGCTTATGATGAACAAATCGATTTAGCGATTAATAGTGATAAAAATATAAAAGAGTATAGTTTAAAATATCCAGAACTTTTTAAAATAGTTAAAAAAATTATTGGTTTTCCGCGAAACATTGGAATACATGCTGCTGGTATTGTCATTACTGAAGATGGGTTGGTTAATGATGTACCAATTATTAAAAATGAAGAACACATATGCACACAATTTTCAATGGAGTATCTCGAATCTTTAGGATTAGTTAAAGTGGATATTCTAGGATTAACGACCCTATCTGTACTCAACAATATCTTACTTTCTATAAAGGTTAATGACAAAAAAATACTTAAATTAGCAGAAATTCCGTTAGAAGATACAAAGGTATTTAAAGCACTTTCTATGGGTGATACAGTAGGAATTTTTCAATTAGGTTCTCCTGGTATGCGACGGGTAATTAAACGCGTTGTCCCACGAAACATTGAAGATGTATCAATTGTGCTTTCTTTGTATCGTCCTGGTCCGATACAATATATTGACACATTCATTACTAATCGGAGAAATCCTGAAAAGGTAATTTATCTTGATGAAAAATTTAAACCAATTTTAGGTAATACATCAGGGATCATTGTTTACCAAGAACAATTGATGCAAATTATTCGAGTCGCTGCTAACTATACATTTGCACAAGCTGATATATTCAGAAGGATTATTTCTAAGAAAAAAAATGAAGAATTAAATAAATTAAAAGAACAATTTATTAATGATACGATTAAAAATGGTTTTTCTAACACTCATGCCTTAGAAATTTATAAATATATCGAAGCTTTTGCTAATTACGGATTTAACCATTCACATGCACTTGCATATTCATATATTAGTTATTGGATTATGTATTTACGCGTGTATTTTCCACTATCATATTGAACTGTTTTATTATCAAATGCTGGTTCACAAGATAGTGTTAAAGAATATGTTATTGACGCCAACAATCATGGAATTACTGTTAAGCCACCATCAATACATCAATCAATTGCTAATTTCAGCATTAAAAATAATTGCATATATTTCGGATTAGCTGCGATTAAGGGGATTGGTTTCAATACTGCAGTTGCTATTGAAGAAATTGCAGAAAAATATAAAAACGTGGATGTAATCAATCTAATTATGTTATTATCAAAAAATAAAATTGATCAAAGTACTATTGCTTTATTAATTCAAGCTGGGTGCTTTGATGAGATGCTAATTGATAAAACACGCTTCTATCTATTGGTAAATTTACCAGAACTTGTTAAGAAGGCAATTAGTATTTTACCGAACGGAATGTTAATCATTAAGCCTGTTCTAGTTGATAAAACACCAACAAAAGAAGATTTAACAGTATTGGATGAGCAATTTCATAAGTTATTAGGTATATAATATTTCTATGAATGGTTATATATTACCCCACCCACCACTAATATTCGAAGATATCGGCAAAGATACAGATATTTTAAAAACCAAAGATACATATAATACCGTCAAACAAGAAATTGCTGACGAAAAGCCAGATGTTGTGATTGTTATTTCACCACACGGTAGAGTATTTTATGATGGATTTAATGTTAATTGCGGCAAAAATTTCTTAGATGATTTAAAAAATTTTGGTTCAAAAGTAAACGTTAATGTAGGAATTGATACAGAATTATCAAAATTAATTATTGATATAGCTAGAAAAAATAATTTGATAGCAGGTTGGGGTGAAAAAGTAGCACACGACCACGGTTCGATCATTCCTATTTCCTTGTTAGGGCTTACAACAATCGTTAATATATGCCCCGCATATGGATTATCATTGGTTGAACATTACCGTTTTGGCATGGCAATAGCTCAAGCATGTCAACAACTAAATAAAAAATATGTGGTTATTGCTTCTGGCGATATGTCACACCATCTTGCAAAAAACGAGAATGATAGTTCATATAAATTTAATAAATATGGTCCAGTTTTCGAAAATCTTATACAGGAAAAAATTAGTAAGAATAATGTTGTTGAAGCATTGACATTAGACGGAAAATTTATTGAAGAAATCGGCACTTGCGCCCTTAAACCATTAGCGATTTTATATGGAATTTTTGATGGATGTAAAATTAATAGTTCATTATTAAGTTACGAAGCTCCATATGGTGTAGGCTATTTGTGTGCAAAATTTTCTAGCACAGAAAAATGTGAAACATTATTCTTAAAATTAAAAGATGCAGCTACTACAACGATTAACGAAATTCGAACACATGAAGATGAGTTCATTAAATTAGCTAGAAACACTATAGAAATTTTTGTTAAATACCATAAAAAGATTCAACTCCCAATTGATGTTCCTGATTCTTTAAGAGAAAAAGGTGGGGTTTTTGTTTCAATTCATACCTATGATAGTAATGAATTGCGCGGGTGTATTGGTACAATTATTCCAGTCACAGAGTGTATTGGGCAAGAGATTATCAATAATGCAATCAGTGCTGCTAGCAAAGATAATCGCTTTATGAGCGTAATCAAAGATGAGTTGGAAAATTTAATTTATAATGTGGATGTATTAAGTGAAATGCAACTTGAACCCAATTGGCATAAGTTAAATCCAAAAAAATATGGTGTATTAATTCGAAATAATTATAAATCTGGTGTGCTATTACCAAATCTCGAAGGTGTTAACTCAATTGAAGAAGCAGTAGATATCGCCTTAAAAAAAGGCAGATTCCTTCCTAACGAACTTTTTGAAGTTTACAAATTTACCACTGAACGACATGAGATAAGCGAACATATTTTATTGAAAAAATTAAAGCAATATTAGTCGCCTTCAAACGCAAAGTCAACATTAGCATCAATTCACTCTTTACGAATTTGTGCATTATCACCCATCAATACTGTGACACGTCTTTCAGCTAATGCCGCATCTTCTATACTGACTTTGATAATTTGTCGTGTACTAGCGTGCATTGTAGTTTCTTTAAGTTGTTTAGCATCCATCTCTCCTAAACCCTTATAACGTTGTATTTCAAAGTTAGTTGTTTTTGCTTTCAATGCTTCAAGTCCTGTATCATCTCAAACATACTGTGACACTTTAGAATTTTTATTTGTAAATTTATAAAGTGGTGGCATAGCGATATAAATATGTCCAGTTTCAATTAATTGTTTCATAAAGCGATAAAAGAAAGTTAATAACAGCGTTTGTATGTGTGAACCATCAACATCGGCATCGGTCATGATGACAATTTTTCCATATTTTAAATTTTCTATTTTAAAATCAGAACCTATCCCTGTACCAATCGCAGCGATAATTGTATTAAATTCATCATTCGCCAACAAATCTTTTAATTTAGCTTTTTCAACATTAATGAATTTACCACGTAAGGGTAAAATTGCTTGATGTATCTTATCACGTGCCAATTTAGCAGTTCCACCCGCTGAATCTCCTTCAACTAAGAAAACTTCATTATTTGAATAGTCACGTGATTGAGCTGGAGTAAGTTTTGAACCTTTGATAGTAGTTCGTTTACCGGTGTTTTTTAATGCTTTCACATCTTCACGTGCTTCTTTTGCAGCTACTCGGGCATCACGAGCAGTTAGTGCTTTATCGATAATTTTTTCAGCTTCTTTTTTATTTTCATCTAACCATGATTTAAATTTCTCACCAAAGATTTTTTTAATAGCACTTGCAGCCTCTGGTGTGGAAAGTTCATCCTTTGTTTGGTTTTTATATTGGATAATTTTTTCAGGAACACGTACAGAAATGATAGTAGTTAAACCCTCACGCGCATCTTCTCCTTCTAGATTCTTATCACGATCCTTTAACAACCCTCATTTTCGCGCAGCATTATTTATACATTCAGTGAGTGTTGATTTAAAAGAAGTGACATAAAGACCACCATTACGTGTTTTAACAGAGTTAGCAAATGAAATGATAATTTCTGACGAACTGTTAGTATATTGGAGTGCTAATTCAACTTGAACAGTGTCAGCCATTCCTTGAAAATAAGCAATTTTATTTAATTTAGTTTTATCTTCATTTATGAATGCGACATATTCACTTATACCAGTTTCTGATTTAAATTCTTTTTTAACATCATCAATCTGATTTTCAAAGATAATGCTTAAACCTTTGTATAAATAGGCTGATTCACGGATACGTTCTTCAATTGTAGTGGGGTTAAAAGTTGGGTTTTTAAAAATTGTTTTGTCAGGTTTAAATCACACAGATGTACCTGTACGATTGGTAGTGTCTCCAACGATTTTACTAGGCTGTGCAATTTTACCACCATTAACATAGCGTGATTCGTAAATTTTACCATCACGTTTAACTTGAACAATAACTGCCTCACTTAGCGCATTCACGACTGAAGCACCAACACCATGTAATCCACCGGCAGTTTTATAGGCATTTTCATCAAATTTTCCACCAGCGTGTAATACCGTAAAAACAGTATCAATACTAGATAAACCAGTTGATTTGTTTATACCTGTGGGAATACCACGTCCATTATCTTCTACAATGATGGATTGATCTTTTTTTAGAGTAATTTTAATGATTGAAGCATTGCCAGCAATAACTTCATCAACAGAGTTATCAAAAATCTCCCATATTAGGTGATGTAACCCTACATTATCAACCGATCCAATGTACATTCCGGGACGCTTGCGAACAGGGTCTAATCCCGTTAATACCTTTATATCATCATCATGATAGCCTGACATGTTTTAATTTAATTATATAATATATAAGTAAGGAGACGTACTCAAGTGGTTAAGAGGACACCCTGCTAAGGTGTTAGATCGTTCTGCGATGCGTGAGTTCGAATCTCACTGTCTCCGCCATTTGGAGGTTTAGCTCAGTTGGTTAGAGCCCCCGACTCATAATCGGTTGGTCATAGGTTCGAGTCCTATAACCTCCACCATAATGCGCGAGTTGGATTAATTATCCACTAGTGCACCACAACGATAATTAAAGTGATCGGATTATTATGTCCGTATGCTTTTATTATATAATGTTTTTCCTA
>JAITWZ010000049.1 GCA_031284985.1 Mycoplasmataceae bacterium | reverse complement strand
TTGGGTAATTGGAACAAATAGTTATAGATGAGATTTATGAAACTAGTTCTCTGGTTTTATCATAAAAAAGTGGAAATTATTATATAATATAAATATGAGAAAGTCAAGTTTTTTCAAGGCAAGTTTATCATTATTGGCAGCTACAACATTAGCTCCAATTTTAGTATTATCAAGCTGTAATGAAATTAATAACAGTAAAGTTGATGATGAAGAAGGAATGCATTCTGTTATCCCATTTACACCAACTACAGTTCATTTAAGTGAACCAGAAACTCAAATTGAATTCCCTAGTATAATACTTGATGGTAGTCTTGCTGTAGTTATTACTAATACTGTAAAAATTAGCGATACTAACTATGCAACTTTAACTTTGGGAACATTTTCATGCACAATTTATCCAAAAAAAATAGGTTCTGTGCTAATAACATACGATTGACTACGTGAATCAGATGTCAATTTCAATTCTAGTTCGGTAAAAATTACAATTATACAATAGTTTAAATTAATATAGAAAGTTGATTTTTAAATCCATTATTGAATCTTTTATATTCAATAATGATATGAGCATATTTTTCGTTGAATTTTATATAATAAATACATGGATTACCGTAAATCAAGTCAAACTGACGGAACACACGAAACAGATAATGGTGGGTATGTCACACACCATAATTCTAGAAACGATGCTGGTCGTGACCGTAATTGAGCAGCAATAACTGGTTTCATATGTGCTTTTGGTTCAATGATTCCATTTATTGGGTCCGTTGCATTTGTTTGCTCAATCGTTTTCTCTAGTATGGGTTTAAAATCACAAAAGAGAGGGCTTGCTATTGCTGGTCTATGTATTTCGATAGGTCTTGTGGTTATTGGCTTTTTAATCGTTCTGGCAATTTTCGGTCTTTTAGCTGCTGGTGCTACAGCTGCACCAATGGAGTAAGCATTCATTAATAATAGAATCTAGATTAACTGTATAAGTATATATTTAAACACTATTTAGATTTATAGCCGATTTGACAGCACTTTTGAATTTAAAAAGTTAAAATAATACTGTCTTTTAATAAAAAAACATATATTATAGTAAGAGTAAAAATATTTTTTGATTATTTTTTACACAAATTTAATATATATATATATATATATAATAAAAATATAATATGAAATTAAATAGCATTTTAAAATCTAGTTGTCTAAGTTTAGGGTTGCTCGCAACATTGGGCGCTACTATGATGATCGCAGGTTGTTCTAAAACTTATTCACTCGATGAATACTTAAGAACACATGCTATAAATTTATCTGATTCTTCTAAAAAAGATTTTAGTGATTTACAATATAATGATACACAAATTACTGAACTAATTTCTCACAATATGTCAATTCAGTTAATTTTTAATTCAAAAATTTTTCAGTTATTAAGATATTCTACAGACGCTAGTGCACCACTTGTACAAAAACTAGGTGATAAATTTATTAAACTTAAAACTTCTCCCTTTGAAGACGGTTCTTTTGCTATTCAGAGACTTGAAATTACATCTTCAAATTCCATGACTAGCAGTTCAAAAGTGCCGAATGTGGTTGATCAAACTACTACTTGAACATGGGAAAAAAATCAATTAACACTCACTCATGTTGATGCTATTGACTCTAATCAAAATTCCACATTTACTACCCCGTTTGTAGGCGGTTTTTCCACCACTGTCAATAACGTTACCATGAATGGAATTGTTACTGGAGAAGGTGGTGAATGAGATGAAAAGTACGTTCTTTCGATATACGATTGAACAAATATTGTTTTTCCGCGCATGCAGGAAGACTCTTAAGAATACCAAGAGTGTGGAAAAAACAAAAATGTGACGTATATTTTTGATAAGAATCACATCACCCTATTTGAATATGACGTACGAATGAACATATGAGAGATTAGCCATTAAATAGCATGTGCACCTTAATGAAGTAGATAAGAAAAACCAAGGAAATAAAAATGTTAATAATACGTACTTTTATTTAAATGTGTATGTGAGCCACTTAAAAACATTATAAATTAATGAAATATTAACGTTAAAGCGTTACTTTTATAAGGAAACTGTCTATTTTTATAGCGATTTTATCATAAAATTAAATAGTGTTATATAATAATTTTATGGATGGAAAAAATATTAAAAAAGATTTCCCTTGATTTGCTAACAACAAAGGCTGGATTTATCTTGACTCTGGTGCTTCATCTTTAAAACCACAAGCTGTTATTGATAGTATTAATTTATTTTATACAAAATATAGCTTTAACACACACAATAATGATTCTCCCTTAACAATGAAATTAAATCTCATTGTTAAGACTTATCGTGCTGAAATTGCTAAATTTATTAATGCTCAACAAAATGAAATAGCTTTCACATCAGGCGCCACTGAAAGTATGAATTTAATTGTTAACAACTTACAGGAAAAACTTGTTAAAGGGGATGAGGTAATTATCAGTTATGGTGAACACACTACTAATCTTATTCCTTGACTAGAATTAATAAAAACTAAAGGGATTAAATTAATCTATGCAAATAAGAAAAACACTTATCCAACAGCTACTGATTTCATTAATGCTATTACTAGCAAAACAAAGATTATTAGTTTTGCAAGTGTTTCAAATTTATTTGGATATCAAATTAATGTGGAACAAGTTGTTAAATCAGCAAAGAAAATCAATAAGAACATCATGGTTATTGTTGATGCTACACAATCAATTCCTAGTGAAATGATTGATGTTAAGAAAACAGCAGTGGATTTTATGATTTGTTCAGCTCACAAGATGTGTGGCCCAACTGGTATTGGTTTAGTATATGGTAAATATGAACTATTAAGTAATTTTAATCGTCCATTACGACTTGGTGGTGGAATGAATGGAACAGTTGGTATTGATCATTATGGTTTAGTGCCAATTCCAGATCGTTTAGAAGGTGGTACACTACATGGAGCAGGAATATTTGGATTTCGTGCTGCTGCGGCATATTTAACAAAGATTGGCATGAAAAATGTGGAAGCATATTTAAAATCTCTTAAAGATTACATTGATGCTCAATTTAAAACTGTTAAAGATTTAGAATATTACTATGTTAAAAGTGATCATCCTATCTGTGCTTTCAATATCCAAGGTATTAATCCCCAAGATCTTGCTAATTACCTAGGAAAGAAGAAAATTATTGTCCGTGCTGGTATGAGTTGTGTAAAATTACAAAGTTTCATCACTAATAACCCTACAGGAGCAGTGCGTGCTTCATTTTATCTATATAACACTAAAGCAGATGTTGATGCTTTAGTGTTAGCACTAAAAACATTCAAAAAGACGGCAATATTAAAAGATTTAGTATAAATGGCGCGCCCAGCAGGAGTTGAACCCACAACCTCCTGGTTCGTAGCCAGACGCTCTATCCAGTTGAGCTATGGGCGCATATGGAGGTACCGACTGGAGTTGAACCAGCGAATACGAAGGTTGCAGCTTCGGACCTTACCACTTGGCTACGGTACCACATTAAGTTAATTATAATAAATAATAAAGTTATTCGTTAAAAGTGTTTTATATTATGAGAAAATTGTGTTAATTGTCACATATTATAATTAATGTAATGAAGCTGTTTAATTTTATTAAAAGAAGCAATACTCTAATTTTAGCGATTGAAACATCGTGTGATGATACTTCACTAGCTTTAATCAAAAATGGGCAAGTAATCGGCTTAGAAACAGCTTCAAGCATCAGTCAACACCAAAAGTATGGTGGAATTGTGCCAGAAGTGGCTGCTAGAGGCCATGAACAGGCGATTTACCACGTTTATACGCAATTAATTACAAATAATCACATTGACCCCAATCTTTTTACTCACGTTGCTTATACTAATACCCCAGGATTACCTGGATCATTACATATTGGCAAGACATTTGCTAAAGTGGTAGCATCGATGTGTGGTGTTAAGGCCATACCAATTGACCATATGATGGGACATGCTTTTAGTTTTGCAATTAATGAACCCCAAAAGATCTCTTATCCTTTCCTAAGTCTGGTGGTTAGTGGGGGCAATACCATTTTGTATAAAGTTAACAGTCCTACCAGCTACAGCATTTGTGTTGAAACTAAAGATGATGCAGTTGGTGAAGCGCTTGACAAAATTGGTCGAGAATTAAAATTGCCATATCCTGGTGGAATTAGCATTGATCGAATTTATAATCCAAAATTTGTTGTTCCGACTATTAAACATTTATCGCCAGAACAACCATTTAGTTTTAGTGGTATTAAAATTCACTGTATTAACCTCATTCATAACGCTAATCAGAAACACATGTCAGTTGATCCCATCACAGTCGGTTCTTCAGCACTTAAATGGGTTGTTGATGATTTAGCAATTAAAGTGATGTATTTTGCAAAAAAATACAACATTAAGACAATTGCAATTGGTGGGGGAGTTAGTGCTAATAGTTTATTACGTGAAGTTTTTACAAAATTACCACATCAAATCCATTTAACACAAAAAAAATATTCTGGTGATAATGCTGCAATGATTGGGTTTTATGCTGCACTAAAACTAAAAATTATTAGTTAATTCAATTTTGTAATTCATTATAAATTTCATCAATGTTATCTTGCACAAATGTTAATGGATTAAGATAGTGATGTTTGATTCAGGTAATTTGTCTTTTAGCATAATGACGGCTATTGGTCTTAATTTTGTCAATATCAAGCTTTGTGTTACTTGTAATACTTGTAACAATATCTTTGTAACCTAGTGCCTTAAAAGCATTCGTACGCAAAAGTTTTTCACTACCATGAGCTTTTAATAAATTCTTAACCTCATCAATCCAACCATTTTTTAACATTTTATCAACATTGTTGTTAACTACATCCATTAGTACTTTTCTAGTATGATAGTTGCAAGTGATGATTTTATAGTCATATATTGGCTGATTTTTTTTAACAAGTGATTTATCTTGGTCTAGTATTTGTAACGCACGCACCAATCGAACCTTGTTATTACCAATCTTATTAGCTAATTGCTCATCTTTACTAGAAAGTAAGGAAAATAGTTCTGGTATGGTGAGATTATCATATTTATCATCACGTTTAGTAGCTGATAAATCATAATTATAAATCAAAGCATCTATATACAAGTTGCTACCACCAATAATAATCGGCAATTGTTTTTGTTTAACAATTTCTTTAATAATTTGCGTACATGTTTGTTGGAAACGCTTAATATTTCATTCCTCAAAAATTGATACTGTACCATTTAAATAAAAATTTATACCATCAGCTGGTGGAGTTTGACCAGTACCAATTTTTATTTCTTGGTAGACTTGGAAAGCATCAGCATTAATAATCGCACCATTAAATTTCTTAGCTAGCATCTTTGCTAAGTCTGATTTGTGTGTACCAGTTGGCCCCACAATCACTAAGACCTTAATCATATTTATTTACTTGATTTAGTTAATAGTGATGGTTGATCCATTTCAGTTGGTTTTTTAATTTGCAAATAGTCTAGAATAGTTGGGGCAATATTTGCTAATATTCCCTTATTAGTTAAACGTACATTTTTATCAGTTACTATGAAAGGTACATTGTTACAAGTATGAGCAGTAAATGGTTTATTGTTTTCATCTAATAGCATTTCTACATTTCCGTGATCAGCAGTGATGAATAATGTAGTTTTAGTTCTTAATGATTCAGCATATATCTTTCCAATAGCATCATCAACGGTTTCAACAGCCTTAATTGACGCTTTAATGTTAGCAGTATGACCAACCATATCACCATTAGGGTAATTAATAATGATTACATCAAATTTAGACATTGAATTAATGATTTGTGCAGTTAACTCACCACTTGACATTTCTGGTTGCAAATCATATGTTGCCACTTTTGGAGATGGTACAATTTTTTTTGTTTCTCCGTGATATACCTTTTCTTCACCACCATCAAAGAAAAATGTAACATGAGCATATTTTTCTGTTTCACTTATACGCAATTGTTTTAATTTCTCATTAGCGATTACTTCACCAAGTACATTTTTGTATTTAATTGGTGGAAAAGCAACGGCATTAGGTGTGATACCAGTATATTCCATCATAGTTACATAGAAAAGGTTTTCACGTCTAATCTTTGGTTTATATGGATAATATTTTGAGCCATAAATAATGTGAGCAATTTGTCTAGCACGATCAGGACGGTAATTAAAACTAATAATGGCATCATTATCTTGAATAGTTACTTCTTCAACTAATACAGAACCATTAATCCCTGGTTCAATAAACTCATCACTTTTAATTTTTCCTGATGAAAATTGTTTTTCAACAAATTTGACAGGATTTTCGTATTGTTCAATAACACCATTACCAATTAACGCATTGTAGGCTTTTTCTGTTCTTTCTCAATTAGCATCACGATCCATTGCGTAATATCTTGAAACAATGACTCCTAATTTAACATATTTAGATTTTTCAATAAGTGCTACAATTCCAGGTAAATATTGTTTAGCAAAAGATTGTGGTGCAGTATCTCGACCATCAGTAAAACAGTGAACGATAGTAGGGATTTGTGCTTCATTAGCTAATTTGATTAATGCATATAAATGTTCAATTGATGAGTGTACTCCACCATCAGATGCCAGACCCATAATATGTAATTTACTACCATGTTTCTTAACGTGTTTAAAAGCACTTAAGAATGCTTTATTTTTGTTAAATGTATGATCACTTATAGCTTTATCAATGATTGATAAACCAGTATATACAATGCGACCAGCACCAATATTTAAGTGCCCTACCTCACTATTACCCATTTGTCCTTTTGGTAAACCAACTGCTACACCAGATGCGCCTAATTGAGCATTTGGAAATTCTTTTAATAATTTATCAAGGTTAGGTTTCTTTGCTAGAGTATAAGCATTACCAGCTGATGGTTTAGCAATTCCCATTCCATCCATAATGATCAAAGCAACTTTTTTATTATTCATACTATTATTATAAACAATTAATAAAACACGTGAAAATTTGCGGCTAAAGTTACGTAGAAATTACTCAACATTATCACTAATTATACATAGTTACTGTTTAAAACCAGTTTAAAAATCAACGATACTTAAACATCGCCTTATAATAACTATAAGTATATCACGGTAGAAATCCCCTGAAGTATATTAACTTCTGGTCGCCATGAAATACTGTAAAACAAATGAGTAAGTTGTTGAATAAATTAGATACAATATCGCAACCAAAAGTTAAAACTTTACCATATTTAACGACCTATTCTATAAAAGAGTTTTGAGATAAAATCGTTCTACCAACACTTCCGAGTAGAGAGGTCATCTTGGAGTGGAATATTTTATTAAATCAATACGTTGATTTAATAAATTCTATATTATTTTTGAGGTGTTATCATAATGAACAGCCAAAAAAATACGACTACCTACGTCGAGGCTTCTTATCAAGTGTGAACAACGGAGAATATCAAATTTGCTATACCGATAATTTTTTTGCACTGTATTTTCAAAAAATGGCGATTGATGATTTTTGTCCTGATTTAGATGATTTTTATCAAACCATGATGCTATACAAATTCCCGTTAAGATTTGGCTTAGACACCTCAAATGAAAGGGCAATGTCGGCCATAAAAAAAGGAAAGGATCCACAAGTCCAGAAATATGGCTGAAAGTTAGCTCATATATTTGGTTGTAAAGACAATTCATATTGTTTAGGTTCAGACAGTTTTAAAATTATGGATATAATAAATAAATATTATCCAAAAGGTGAGAGAGAAGACTGACTTTTAATAAATGGCTTATACGTTCGTAATTTGATGGTACCTAGTAATATAAAACAATTCGCAATTGCGCATTTCTTACGATTTGTTAATCCCTTTAATTATTTTTTGTGCCCTAAAAAAGATAATGAAACAAATGATGTCTGCAAAGAGATTGCAGAAAATAAGGAATTACTTAGCTACGCCTATTTGTATAATTTAAAAAGATTTGGCGAACCATATAAACATTTTTTAAAAAGAGCAATGGTAGATATTTCATACATGCCATCATTAAATGATTTTTCAAAAATTGGCGATATGAAATTAACGATAACAACTCATACAAAAAGTGTAGCCAAGGCTGTTATCCCAATAAAAAATTGTAAACCCAATCGTTCACACTATACGTATAGTAATGTGCCAAAAACCATTGTGCCTAAAATACAAATTAACAGCATAATGTGAGCAAAAGAATATTTGACTAACCCTAATACAAGTTTTAGGAAAATTGAACAATCTGCTGGGATAAAATCTCCAGCGAGAGGTGGCGGGTTCATTGCAAAAAAAGCAATTAATGATCTTGGCATAACAGCTGATAAAAAAGGAATACTAAATTCACGTAGCATAGGTGTAGAAATAACAAATGCGACTGGTAAATATTTGCAAACATTACTGCAAATACAAAAAATATACAACTTATAACTTCGCACACATATGTGAAGTTAGTACCAGTATGATAACTGTCATAGCAACAATCTATTTCTTATTATCTTTTAATTCTTTTTCAAGGGTTTTTTGGGCTTCTTTAGCATCATGTTTTTCCTCTTTAGAAAATACCTTACTTGCAACTTCAGCTTCTTTTGTATGTAACATTTTATTAACCTCAGCAAATGGTTTTATTTCTGTCATTTTTTTATC
>JAITWZ010000002.1 GCA_031284985.1 Mycoplasmataceae bacterium | reverse complement strand
CGATATCAAGGAGTAATACTACTAGTGAATGTCCCATCACCAGTTCGGCTAATGGTTGGTTTAACTACGTCTTTTGGTAATGTTTCTGGAGTGTCAATACTATTTAACGCTTGGTAATTGGCATCATCTCCATTTCAAGTTGGGCTAAGTCCATCACCCACTACCAGGGTGTTATAATTACTATTATCAATCCTGGAATATCTCAAAACGTAGGACAAAAAAGGGGCAGTTTTGAGTACGAAAAATCGACGGCGACAGAAGAACAAAATTTCTGGAACTGGGGGTAGGGGGTTAATTACTTCCTAATCTCTGGCTCTAGAAGTTTTGTTGTAATCGTAGATGGAAACAAAACGAAAGAGACAGAGTAATAGAAGCATACGTAGTATAACGTTAACGTATGAAAAAAAATTTTATATTTTACTATAATAAACAAGAAAAAAATAATATAAAATTCTTTCAAAAAAAGACTTATAATAAAAATATGTTTAGAAACAAAACAAGTAAATCACAAGATAAAAAAGTATTTACGAGAACAGCAAAAAAAGTAAAACAAGCTAATTACAAAATAACTAATCAGCGTGGAGGATTCCACTTGTAAAATGAAATTAGGAGTATACACAGTTTACGATAAATTAACGAAAGAATTTCAAAATCCTTTCAACATGCCAAACGACAGCGTCTTCCTACGAGAAATAGTAAACGTATTGAAAGACGATAAAGATAACGAAATTAAAAAAAATCAAAAAGATAAAGTAGCATATCGAATAGCATGATTCGATACAGAATCAGGAGAATATGAAAACGCAAAAAAAGCACTATTAGATCTGAATGATGTAAAAATAAAAAAATAACATGAAATTTTTTAATCAGTACGACAACAAACCAGAAGACAAAGGACAAAATTTATACAACCCAAACAAAGAAGTTTGACAACTTGATAAAAACGGTATTCCAGCCAAAACACAAACAATAAATATCGAAAAACAAATTCAAGAATTTTATGCAGATACTGAAATAAATAATATCGTAAAAAAATACAATGAAGGAGATATACAAATACTAAATAAAAACAAAACAGGACAATACTTAAATATTCAAGATGCTCCAAAAGACTTAATCGGAATCGAAAAACACGCTAAAAAAATGAAAAAATTACAAAAAGAAATCGAATCTGCCCAAGAGAAAGACGAAAAATCAGTAGCTACTGAAGCAGTTAAAAATTCTTCTCCTGAACAAAATAAAAACACAGATTCTGATAACTTAAAATATGATAAAAATGTTATCCAGGCAGAAAAGGAAGCAAACGAAAAAAAATAAGGTATAAAAATGAACAATAAAAATAATTTCTCAAATAACCCAATAATCAACACTGAACGTAGCCAATTCGACAGAAGCTCGAATCATAAAACTACGTTTAATGCAGCAAGATTAATTCCAATATATTTAGACGAAATATTACCAGGAGACACAGTACAAATTCAAACAGACGCAATAATCAGAACAATAACACCAATTACACCAGTAATGGATAACATGAGAGCTGACGTATTCTGATTCTTTGTACCGAACAGATTAATCTGAAAAAACTGAAATCAATTCATGGGAGAAAATAAAACAGGAGCCTGAACGTCAACATATGACGGACAAGTACCACAGATAACAGCACCAAGCTCTGGATGAAACATAGGAAGCTTAGCAGACTATTTAGGACTACCAATCGAAAAAGGAAACTATAGCATAAACCATTTACCATTTAGAGCATATGCTCTAATTTGAAATGAATGATTCCGAGACCAAAATTTCTTCCAAGAAGCATTCTTCCAAACTGGAGATACAACAGTAGCAGGAAACAATAATCAGTCAAACTATATCACAGATATCAACACAGGAGGATATGTGCCAAAAGTAATGAAACAAGGAGATTACTTCACAACATGTTTACCAAGTCCACAAAAAGGAAATATAGCTAACATCTTAGAAAATATCGACCTTCCTGTTATAACAAAAAACGCAAAACAAGTAAGAACGGAATTCGAAGAGCCCTTACAGTTTGTACAATGAGCTGATGGACAAATATATAACTCAGTACTAACAACAGGAGCAACAACTGGACATTTAGCTCGAAGTAGCATAACTCCACAAACAGTAAATAACAGTGGAATGATACCAACTAATTTATATGCAAAACAAACAGCAATAAATGTAAACCAATTCCGAGAAGCTTTCCAAATTCAACACCTTCTAGAAAAAGATGCTCGAGGAGGAACAAGGTATACAGAAATAATAAAATCTCACTTCGGGGTAATTTCTCCAGACGCGAGACAACAAAGACCGGAATTTTTAGGCGGAGAACAAATTCCAATAAGAATAAACCAAGTACCGCAAACAAGCTCAACAGATTCTACATCTCCACAAGGAAATACAGCAGCTTTTTCCTTAACTGGAGCAAGCGTAGGGAAAATAAGCAAATCATTCACAGAACATGGATATATATTAGGACTAATGACTGTGAGACAAGAACACAGTTATTCGCAAGGTATAGAAAAATTATGAAGCCGAAAAACAAAATATGACTACTACTGACCAGCACTCGCAAATTTAGGAGAACAACCTGTACTGAATAAAGAATTGTATTTATCAGGAAACACAACAACGGATGAACAAGTATTCGGATATAATGAAGCATGAGCAGATTATCGATACAAGCTAAATAAAATTACTGGACGATTCAGACCAGAAACAACAATAAATTTAGCGATCTGACACTACGGAGATAAATTCACAGCTACGCCAAGCTTGAACACAGACTTTATAAAAGATACTGACCAAAATATAGCAAGAACATTAGCACTAGCTACAAGCAACGAAACACACCAATTCTTAGTTGATATATGATATACTGCAACATATACAAGAGCAATGCCTGTATACTCAATTCCTGGACTAATCGACCACCACTAATTATAATTAAAATATGGACCAATTTAACGGATACACAAGTAAAAAAATAAACACAGACTGAATAGGAAACGCCGCGAAACAAGTAGGAAATACAGTAGCGAACACAGCCAAAGGACTATGAAGCGGAATAGAAGGAATATGAGGACAATTAACAGGAAGTAGTGCAAAAAATGAAGCACAAAAAGAAAGAGAATGACAAACAGAAATGTCAAACACAGGATATCAGCGAGCAGCTGAAGATATGAAAGCAGCAGGAATCAATCCTGCAGTAGCATTCGGAGCAGGAGGACAAGGAAACGCAGCAAGTAGCAGCCCAGGAGCAAGTGCTGCAAATAATACAGGCGATGCAATCCCTGCTCTAGCTCTAACAGCTAAAATATTAGCTTTATCAAAAGGAAAAGGATTAAAATGATAGAAAATATACAAGAATTAAAACAAAAACTTGAAAAATTAGAACAAGAAAACGCCGAATTAAAAAAGAAAGTTGAAGCGCTTAAAAACCATATAAGCATGCTTCGAATGTTCACATTTGAGTAAATAATCACAGAAACACCCCTAAAATCAACAAAAATCAAAAAAACATATAAAACATACTAAAACACTAAAAAACCGCTTAAAATGCCTAAAAACAGCATAAAATAAGAGATTACATGAAACACACGCAAATAAAAAAAACCAAAAGACACGAAAAAATAATTTCGGTGTCAATGGCGCCAATTAACTACAAGTACAAAATAGGCGCCTGTGTGTCTGCGTAAAGTATGGAATGCACGAATAAACGAACTGTATATCTAGTCTTCAACGAAAAAGAGAAGAAAAACTATATTCGCTTCGGGAAAATCGAAAAAGACGACGAATTCATAAAACGCATCGAAGTACCTTGCGGCCAGTGTATGACCTGTAGGATGAAACGTAGCTTCGAATTAAAAAATAAAATTCTCTCACACCAAGACACACACAGAAACGAAGAAGCTTATTTCATAACTCTGACGTACGCAGAAGAAAAAACAGAACTCGATAAAAGAGATTTACAGCTCTTCCTCAAAAAATTACGAAAAGAACAAAAAGAAAAAATAAGCTACGTAGCTACTGGAGAGTACGGAGAAATTTCACAAAGACCACATTATCACATAATAATTTTTAATCTGATTCTTACAGACTTAAAAAAATACAAAGAAACAAACGGGATAAAACATTACATCTCGAAGTATCTAGACGAAAAATGAAATCTAGGAATCCATGACATCGAAAAAATACACGAACAGAACATAAGCTACATCTCGAAGTATACGATCAAAAAAATAACAGGAGCTAATCAAAATAAAAACAAAGCTCCAGAATTCATACTGCAAAGCAAAGATATCGGACGAGCAAGCTACGAAAAATATAAATCTGACATGATAGAAAACAATAACGTCCTGATAAACAAGAAATGAATTCATCCTCTAAAATATCATAAACAAAAAATCTCGAGAGAAAATAAAGAAGCTTACGAACTCATAAAAGAACACAACCAAATTTACCAAGAGACTATAAGCCCACGTTTAACATACGATGAAAAAAAAGAAAAATGAATATTCGAACGAGAAAAAGAAAAAAGAATTTGATACGAAAATCAAAGAAAAAAACAAAACAAAATATAGCTAATGATTATACACAATCTTTCGAAAGTGTATAATATCAGTGTCTTACCAGCTGATAACTATATTATACTTACTATTATCAAACCTGGTTTTATTTAAACTAATTCTATTAAAGTACTGTCTAAAAGATTGATATCATTACACACTAAAAAATTATTTTTAACAGTAGTATTTTTTAATTTATCACAAAAGAACATATATGCTTTTTTGTTTCTTTCAATCCTTAAATCAAGCCCTTTTTGTAATCTTAAACCCATCATAATAATTTGGAAATAGTAGTCTTGCAGATTGTAATCTTCCTCTATTTTGTTTCAAGTCTTAACTGTGCCCACATTTTTATATATGCGGCCATTCTCAAAACCATGAGCGCCTAACCCAATGCCGATTCATTCATTGCTAAGTCAGTAAGCTTTATTATGGACTGATTCATATTTTTCATCAATACATCAATTGCTAACTTCGTACCGGATATAGTTATGTGCTGCTAATGTCTTAATAATTAAACACAACTGTTTATCAATTTTGTTTTCATTAATCATGTAGTTTTTTGTTTTAAGTAATGAACCAGGTTTAATCTCAAGTGCATAAAATGAAACATGCTTAACCTTATTTTTGACAACAAAATCAATATTTTTTTTGATATCAATATCGCGTAACTCATTAAAACCATAAATAAAATCTAAGCTAATATTACAAATACCATTAGTCTGTAATAACGTAATCGCTCTTTCAATATCAGTAATGGTGTGCTTCCTACCATATTTTTTTAAAATAGTATTGTTAATACATTGCGCACCAATTGAGACACGATTGACATTGAATTTTTTAAATAACTTAACTTGTTGTGCATTAATGAATTCAGGGTTGCATTCAATGGTAAATTCTGTTTGGTTATTGCGATATTTCTGTAATGATGACAACAACTTACTTAGTTGTAAATCGTCAAGGTAGTTTGGAGTACCACCACCAATATAGATGGATTTAAGTTTTGATTTTACTTTTGCTTTTATTTCAAGTGCAATTTTATTAATATAATCAGGAATCAATGACTCACATTTAGTGAAGCGAACAAAGTCACAATATGCACATTTTTGTTTACAAAAAGGAATGTGAATATACAAATGTTCTGGTTGCATAACTAATTTAACAACTAAAACTTGCCGCCAACTTTTGTTCCATCGTTAGGTGCTAGATGTTTATTAATGTAATCTGTAAGATCACTCATTGTAATGTATTTATTATCACGGCACTCTACTGGAGTAATATTTAACACAGCGCTGTCTGGGTAAATTTTACGAGGATCTTGAGCATCTTGTAAATGATTGTTATGAATATAATCTCATACTAAACTTACAGCTTGTCATTTAGGCATTGGATCAGTTGTACCTAGAATATGTGCCATATCACGACTAGGTATAACAGCAATATTTAAGTCCTCTTCTTCTTTTTGACGGTGTGGAACATGTGGTTGTTGGATAACTGGAGTACTAACAACATGTGGTACGTGATTTTCTTTAGGTTTCTTAACTTGGACAACAACTTCTTCTTTTGCAATCACAACAGCTGGTTCAGGTAATTGTGTAACCTCTGGATTAAACTGATTAGGGTTGATAAATTCAAATTCAGGACGCATTTCTGCTTCTTCAATTGTTTTAATGATTGATTTAGGTAATTTACTAATATTAGCATCATTAATTTCGTCATGTGGATCTTGTTCAGCCAACACTTCTGGAGTTTCACCCTCTTCATGGTGGAACATTTCTTTAATCTTCTCACCAAATGATTTCTTAGGCTCTTCTGGTAGAGTTTCTTGAATAGGGTCTAATGATTTGTCTAATTCTTTTTGTTCATCAACCACTGGTGCTACAGCTGCTTCATCTGAATTAACAGGTTCAGCAGATACTTCAGCAGCTTGCACTGATGGTTCTTCTTTTTCATGGTGGAACATTTCTTTAATCTTCTCACCAAATGACTTCTTAGGTTCTTCTGGTAAACTCTCTTGCATAGACTCTAATGTCTTATCTAATTCTTTTTGTTCATCAGCAATTGGTGCAACAACTGTTTCATCTGAATTAACAGGTTCAGCAGATACTTCTGGTGTTGGTTCAAAAGTAGTTTGAATAGGTTCTTCTTTTGGATAGATTTCTTCAGCTTGTTGGAATAAAGGTTGTTGATCTTCAGACATAACAACTTCTTCATCAACTCGTTCATGTGTTGGTGTACCTTCAACAATTGGATTATCTTCAAAAACAGAAGTTGAAGAAATACCAGTTTGTTGTCCTAGACCAATATCAATTGCTTCATCTTCGGCTCTTTTAAAATAACTCATAAGTTTGTCTTTAATTTTAGCGAAGAAAGGTTTAGTTTTTGGCATTTCATCTTGTTGATCATATTGCGCATTCATATTTTTAACATATGATGTGTCTTGTTCTGGTTCTTCTTGTTGCTTTCGTTCAACCTCTTTACTTTCAATTGATTGAACAATGGCTGAATCATCAATTGCTTCAGTATCAACAATAGTAGAATCACTATCACTAGATTTACTAGCAAAAAGTCCTAAAACTTTTTCTTTAATTTTTGTAAAAATACTTTCACTTGGAGTAGCAGGTTTATTTGGTTCCATTGAGAATGTATTGTCCTCATGTTCTACAACAGGTGCAGCAACAGGTTCCATTTCAATTGTTACTTCATCACTAGATTGTTTATCACTTGATATTTCCTCAGCAACTGGTTTGTTTGCTGCTGAAATTGTATAATCAACACTTTCTTCAGCGTGTTCATGACTACTTACAGTATTTCTAGTTATAGCAGCTGCAAGAGCGATTTCATCAACAACAGTACCATCATTTTCAAAATTAACTTCTTCCTCTGTCTCTTCTTCTAATTGTTCACCATGTTTACCAAATAAACCAGCAAAGAATTCTTTAGCACGAGCAAGTATTGATGGTTTAGCATCTGCTGTAAGATTTACAAAATCACTTTCAGTTGATTCATCATTATGTTTGCTACTGCTTGCTTCTTCTGTTTCTATAGTATCTAATGGTTCTTCATCAGCTGGGGTTGGTTTTGATGTAGTTTCAGCAACTTCAGACACAAGTGACTCAGGAATGTTTCTAGGACCAGCTGCATTAGGTAATAAATCAACAGCAGAATTGTTAAATTCAGGTACCATACGGATATATTCAGCAGTTTCAGCAACATCTTGCTCATATTTTAGTTCACCAACATATTCAATCAAATCTTCTCTAATAACAACCCGGTTCTTGTTTAAATCTGTAGTTACAATCACGTTATCGTTTCTAAAAACCTCTGGTAAAAGGAAAGGGCTAAATAGTCAACGGTTCAAATCACGTGTGAATGAATGGTGGATAAAACCATATATTAAATAAATAATGTAAGATAAGGCAATCATAACAATTGGAGTAAGTACACACAATAACCACTGTCTACTAAGAATACATAAAAGAAATAGAAAAGATATTAAAATTAAGCCTACTGGGATATATCATAGATTTTTTCATTTAAGATTTAAAATATTAAAGATCAATATAATGGTACCAGGGATAACCAATAAGAATAAATATGTATATCATTCAGTAAATAAGTTGTGGTCTGCTTGTACTGCTTTGATAAGATATGACCAATCTCACGAAGTTTGAAATATAAGTAATGTACTGTCAATTACCGTTGAAAAAATAAAAACACCCCATAGAAACACGAGGATTAATTTAAACAGTAGCAGATAAAATCTTTTCATGTCTATATAATTATTATATATTATATATAACGAATTAAGAGCAATGACCAATAATAATAAAAATATCTACATATTTTACTCAAGTGACCAATATGGGGTCGGTCAGCTGGCTATTTCGGTACTTTCTTTGGTTAAATCAAAAAAAATGGAGTCAATTTACCGAATATATATTGGCTATAAGGGGTTTACCGAGTGTGACTTTGAACTTTTGACTGAAATTGTCGGTGGATGTGAAAATTGTTATATTTATTTTGAAAATTGTGAAAAATATGAAAAAAAATACGATATTCACAATGTTGACGACCATATTACTGGAAATTTTTGACCTGCACCAGTCTTTTATTGGTTATTAGCACAATTTTTTATACCAGCCAACCGTTTTATTCAAATTGACATCGATACAATTGTCCAAGATGATTTAGAAGAATTGAATAATTTATATTGTGACACAGCTGTTGGTGGTGTACCTGATACATACCATTTATGAAGAATTGAAAATGAGAATCGTGGCCTAAATACTAAATTAAGACAAATCACCCCATGACTGCGCTACTATAAAATTTTTAAGAATGGAAAAGGTTATAAATTTAGTAAATATATAAATACTGGAGTATTATTGATTAATGTTCCTGAACTTAAAAAAATATTGTTGGATGTAGTTTTCCATACAGCAAATTATTTACAATTAAATGATCAGGATGTATTAAACCGTTTCTTAACAAAAGATGTGAGCAATATTCCGTTAAAATTTAATTTTTGTTTACATATGTTTCATCACTATGAATTACTCGCTTCTAAAGATACTTCTTTCCATCCATTAAAATATTTTAACATGCTTGAGAATCAATTGATAAATGAGATTAAAAAAGCAACTGTTATCCACTGCTCTTTAAAAATAAAACCAACATATTTTTTCAATAGCAAGGTTATGAGCATTATTACAAAATTCGATTCAATTGCTGATTATATTCATGCGTTATGAGACATGAATGATGTTCAAAGACACCCACTTTATCCAACTTTTTCAGATGCAGATAGAGCCCTTTTTACTACCTTAAAAAAAGAGTGAAATGAGCAAATTGCCCTAAACTTTCCAGCACGTGAAAACATCTATTCATATACATACATAAAATGGGGTGAACTATGAATGGAAATAGAGAAGATTTTTCAAAATCTATAATTTTTCAGTGCATTCAGGATATCATAGTCTACTCCAACATTTACTTGACAACAAATTAAGGTCATACTACAATATACTTCGATACAAAAAGTGTGTTGTATTATTAAATGAAGATTACTTGGTAACAATACAAAATATTAATAAATATTTAGAAGAAATTAAGCCAACAGATGACTCATTAAATAGCATAATCTCTAATACAAATACGAGGCATATTTACTCATACGCTTTACGATATGCTGTTAAATTTTTACATCAAGATAAATATAAAAAAGAAGATTTAAAAAGTTACTCCACAGTAATTTCAGATCGTTCACAACCTATCACATTGATTGAACAATTAAAAATTCAGAAATTAATCCAAAAATATCTTAAAAATAAACGGGTTTATAATGAAAATTATCAGAAATCAAAAATGGAATTTAAATTAATTTATGAATGCTTATGTTATACTGGAATGCGACTTAATGAATTGACCGGAATAAATTTCGCAAATGAGCGGATAATTTATCGTGATGAAGAGTTAACAGGGATATATTTACAGACATTAAAATCTTTAAAAATTAGACGTGTATATATTCCAAATTATATTTTTGATTATTTTAAAAATAATAACATCATTCTTAAAGATAGTATTATTCAAAAAAGATTCCGTTCCTTTAGAAAATGAGCATGCTTACCAAAAACAGCCTGTTTAACTCCACACACGTTGCGAAGAACTTTTGCTACTAATGCTTACAACAATGGTGCAAGAATTGAAGACATTTGTAAGGCTCTTGGAAACTCATACACTGTCTGTTTGATCCACTATATAAAAAATGAAGAAACGAACATCAAAACATTCAAATTAGCAAGTTTTAATTACGAGAATTTGATCAAAGAAAATAACGCTAATCAAAATCCAGATAAAGATAATGGTGGTGATGAAAATAGCAACCAATAAGTACTATAAAATGCTTAAATATTCCCGCTAATTATGCCAAAATACTGTTTATAAGCATATATACTATAATATAAGTATATGAACCTTACTAAAAGAACCAAAGTAAAAATTTGTATTATTAGCTCATTAATCATTTTACCAATTTCGATTCCTGCCATCATTATCCTATCCACTGTTCAAAAACCATATCCAAATGTTAGTGATGACACATTCAAACCTAATTATGCTACATGGACTGGTACGGGTACTGAAAATGATATCTCACCAAAATTATCACTCACATCAATAAAAAAATTTGATAAAGCCTCAATCGTTGGTAAACAGCTTGGAATTACTAATGGTTTTGTGAACATTGGTTTTTCAGCTGAACTTAGTGGAACTTATCCAGCTTGTGTCATTGTAGGAATTGACCCTGGTACCACTGGAAATCTAATTTTTGATAATATTGGGGTTACAAATGTTGATTCTACTGTTACTAATGATGAATTAGGAGCTGGTATTATCTTCGAAGATAATAAACGATATCAATTAGTTGGTACACAGATGCTTTTTAGTGACTTCAGTAGACAGAATACGGATAATGGTTTTGCAAGATGAGTAATGAACACCAGCGATGATAAGGTCCCAGAACTTAATAAAGCCTCACCCATGGTACATAATAGTAATTATAACACCCTGGTAGTGGGTGATGGACTTAGCCCAACTTGGAATGGAGATGATGCTAATTACCAAGCGTTAAATAGTATTGACACTCCAGAAACATTACCAAAAGACGTAGTTAAACCAACCATTAGCCGAACTGGTGATGGGACATTCACTAGTAGTATTACTCCTTGATATCG
>JAITWZ010000053.1 GCA_031284985.1 Mycoplasmataceae bacterium | reverse complement strand
TAATGGAGCAGATGACGAGAATCGAACTCGCGTCTCGACCTTGGCAAGGTTGCGTTCTACCATTGAACTACATCTGCACTTAATTAATTATAATATAATTAAAATATGGAATGTGTATTTTGTGAAATTATTAAAGGAACTATTAAGGCTAATATTGTTGCCTCTAATGCTAACGCTATTGCTTTTTTAGATGCTACTCCAGTTAGTGATGGGCATGTTCTAGTGATACCGAAGCAACATTACCGTGATCTTAGTAGCTGTCCAATTGATGTTTTAAATGATGTTATGAAGCTAGTTAGTGAAGTAACACATATCATTTCTGATTCTAAATTACGCCCATGAGGTTTTAATTTTGTGTCAAATGAAGGTAAAATTGCTGGCCAACAAGTTATGCATTTTCATATGCACATCATTCCAAAGTATTCGAAAAATGAAGGCTATGAGGCAAAATTTGGTAACCGTTTCACAGGCGAAGTTCAAGAGACATATGCTATAATCATGAAGACAAAGGAGAACGGCAAGTATGACAAATAAAAATTTTAAAAAAGCTCTTAAGAATGGTGAAATTAAGCCAGTACTTAAGCCATTCTTTCTAGAACTACCAGAAGAAGAAAAAGCTAAACCTGATAAAAAATCTAAAAATAAATAATTATTTTTTTATATAAGCAACGTGTGGTTTAAAGTATTCTTGTGGTTGTCCACAAACTGGACAAACAGCTGGAGGTGTTGAACCTTGGTGAATGTAACCACAAACAGTACATCTTTGTTCTTGTGGTAATTTCTTGATGATGATTGGTTGAATATTTTTTAAATAGTAATGAAATGATAAGGGCTTAATTTCAGGATGCAACTCTGTTATTGACATAATACGTGCAATACAAATGTAGTGGTCATCTTCTTCAATTAAATCTGTACTATTACATTCCATGTAATACAAACTATAATCACTATGAATATAAAATATTTGGTTTCTACCTAATTTTTTGTGCGGGAAGTGATCCATTTTATTGTGTTTGTATCCCGTATCAAAACCTAAATCTAGTAATACATCAATTGGTGTATCACGACCAATGGCAGTTAAGTTAAAAATTGGATTTGCCTTAATAAATTCTGCTGATAGACATTTTTTTGAAATACTCATAACAATTTTCTTTGGAACATTATTCACAATTGATATTGAGTCAACAATACAAGCGTTTTGACGATTTTGAAATTTAGTATTTAAGACGAAAACCCAAGAGGATAATATATCATATATGGTTTCATTGTTTTCTACAGAGTCGATTAACTTAGGCTTTGCCATATATATTTTATTATATTATATAAGTGCAACTTGTTCGCAACATGTTACCAATGTTCATGAATTAAATTGCAACTTTATAGTATAAATCATAAATTTATATTTAACTTGATAGCGATGCATTTTCTGATTTATGAAACTTAAAAATATTTAAATTATGGCCACCAACTATGCACAAAAGTAAAATTTTATTTTACTATAGTATGTATGTAAGATATTTTAACATTTTTTTGAAAAATATATTATAATTTATGTATAGGCAACATCATATTATGGCTAAACAAAAATTCGACCGTTCAAAACCACACGTAAACATTGGAACTATTGGACATATTGACCACGGTAAAACAACACTTACTGCAGCTCTATGTACATACTTATCTAAAAAAGGTTTATCTCAAGCAATGAGATATGATGAAATTGATAAAGCTCCAGAGGAAAAAGCTCGTGGTATTACAATTAATACTTGTCACGTTGAATATGAAACAGAAAAACGTCACTATGCTCACGTTGACTGTCCTGGACATGCTGACTACGTTAAGAATATGATTACTGGTGCTGCACAAATGGATGGTGCAATATTAGTTGTTTCAGCAACTGACGGTATTATGCCACAAACTCGTGAACATATTTTACTTGCAGGTCAAGTTGGTGTTCCAAAAATTGTTGTATTCTTAAATAAATGTGACGTTTGTGCTGATCCAGAAATTCAAAGTTTAGTAGAAATGGAAGTACGTGACTTATTAAATGCATATAAATTTGATGGTGATGGTGCTCCAATCATTCGTGGTTCTGCATTAAAAGCTCTAGAAGGTGATCCAGTTTGAGAAGCAAAATTACAAGAATTATGTGAAGCAATTGATAGTTATATTCCAACTCCTATTCGTAATGTTGATAAACCATTCTTATTACCAGTTGAAGACATCTTCACAATTACAGGTCGTGGTACAGTTGTTACTGGTCGTGTTGAACGTGGACAAATTAAATTAAATGAAGAAGTGGAAATCGTTGGTTTAAAACCTACACGTAAAACTGTTGTTACTGGAATTGAGATGTTCCGTAAACAATTAGACTCAGCAATGGCTGGTGATAATGCTGGTATCTTGTTACGTGGTGTTGAAAAAACTGATGTTGAACGTGGACAAGTTTTATGTAAACCTGGTACTATTAAACCATTTAAAAAGTTTACTGCACAAATCTATGCATTAAAGAAAGAAGAAGGTGGTCGACACACTCCATTCTTTAATGGATACCGTCCTCAATTCTATTTCCGTACAACTGATGTTACTGGTACTATCACTTTAAAACAAGGTGTAGAAATGATCATGCCAGGTGATAATACTGAAATTACTATTGAATTGATTGCTCCAGTTGCGATTGAAAAAGATACTAAATTCTCTGTTCGTGAGGGTGGAAGAACCGTTGGTGCTGGTACGGTTGTTGAAATTCTTGATAAATAATTAAAAATTATTTGTGATGCTACAACCGCAGTATAAAACTCGCAATTGGGTTTTAACTTGTTCAATTTTATTTCAAGTGATTGTGTTTATAGTTGCATTCTTATTGTTTTGCCAAACAGATCTCTTAAATTTTGATTGAATAGTGCCTCATGGTGCCACTTTATGAAGTGGCAGGATTACAAGTGTTGCTCAGCTAAATAGACTTAATGAGCGCTACCAGGCTGACTTTGTTGAAACAATGATTAATGATGGTATGATTCATGGGGTTCGTAATATTGGTGCACCAATTGTAAGCATTAATGTTTTATACATCGTATTAATCAGTTTTGCATTTACGATATTGCTAGTTTTAGTCCTAAAATGCTCGCGTATTGCTAATTGAGATGTCAGTGTATTTGCACTTAGTGCTAATTGTGGCTTTGTTTTGGCGATTTTTGCTGATCTGATACCAGTATGAGATCATAATAATGATTTTGTTAGAATTGTGGCAGTTATTGCCATAATGCTGGTTGGTGTAGTTGTTGTATTTCTTTTATTAAACATGTTTTATATCAAAAACGTTATAAAGGGCAAATATGCATTTGACTTTGCTAAGGATATTATTAATGAAAATAACCAAATTAAGTATCAAGATGATGATTTCAAATCACTAATAAAAAAGAAAGAAGAAGAAAAAAATTATATCGAAATCGAAAAATAAATGCGATTTATATAAATTTAGTGTCATTATGTAGTGTAGATATGACAAATACAAAAAACACAACACAAGACATAATAAATAGCATCAGCGATAAATTTGAAGGTTCAATTATCCGTATGGGTGATTCAGTTCAACAAGATGTTGAGGTAATTTCAAGCGGAAGCTTTACTTTGAATGAAGCACTTGGATGTGGTGGATATCCAAAAGGTCGCATCATTGAAATATATGGAAACGAATCTAGTGGAAAAACTACTATTGCCTTGCAAGCTGTAGCACAAGCACAAAAAGAAAACTTAAATGTGGCATATATCGATTTAGAACACGCCTTAGATCCAAAATATTGTGAACTTAATAGTGTCGACATAAAAAGACTAATATTAGCTCAACCTGATAGTGCTGAACAAACATTCAACCTGATTGAAGCTCTGGCAAAAACGGAAATGGTTAATCTAATCGTCGTTGATAGTGTGGCTGCAATGGTGCCGCAAGTTGAATTAGATGGTGATATGAATGACCAAACTATTGGAGTACATGCACGAATTATGTCTAAAGGATTACGTAACATTCAACCAATCGTTTCTAAAAACAATGTAACTGTTATTTTTATTAACCAAATCCGTGAAAAAGTCGGCATAATGTTTGGTAATCCAGAAACAACAACAGGTGGGCGTGCATTGCGATTTTATGCCTCAATTAGAATGGAAGTACGACGTAATGATTTGATAAAACAAGGTGATACTTGTGTGGGAATAAAATCGATGGTAAAAATTGTCAAAAATAAACTAGCACCTCCACTTACAAAAGCCTTAGTTGATATTTATTTTAATAAGGGTTTTGATCCAACATGTGAAATTATTTCATGTGCAATCGACAAAGGGATTATTGAAAAACGTGGTGCTTGATTTTTCTACAATGAACAGAAGATTGCTCAAGGCCGAGATGGTACAATAAAAACTTTGACTGAAAATAAAGAATTATTTAATACTATTAAAATGGCAGTTATGCCTAAGTAATTTGTAATTTTATATAATTGAATCATAGTAATTCGCTTATATAAAATATGTTGCTTTCAGATCAGATTAAAGTTAAATCCCTAGAGGAACATATCCCAATTGTTCGTGAAAAAACAATCGCATATATTTTAAATCTAGCAAGAGAAAATTCATATAAAAATGTTTTAGAAGTGGGAACAGCATATGGGTATAGTGCCGCCTGTTTTTTTGAAGCAAATTTTGATGTAACCACCATCGAAAAAAGCGAAAAAAATTACCAAATTGCCATGAGTTTTTTGCAAAATAATGACCACATAATTTGTGTGAATAAGGATGCTATTGATTTCACAACAAATAAAAAATTTGATTTAATTTTTTTGGATGGTTCCAAGACGCATCAAGAAGAATTATTGAATAAATTTTATCAGTTTCTAAACACTAAGGGTACGATTATTATTGATAATATTTATTTAAAAAAATTTACAGATAAAACACTAACAAAAAATCAGATAAAATTAATGGAAAAAGTAAAAAAGTTTGAAGATTATCTTAAAAACCAACAAAAGTATAATGCTGAGATTATTGATTTAGACGATGGAATTGCCGTAATTTCCAAACCTTAAAATTTTAACTTTTTTTAAAAATTATGCCATTTTTTAAGATATTAACTAATAGTTAAGCAGATTAATTAGCTTTCGTTAGTCCATATAGTATATAATATATAGTATGAGCGATAAGGCTTTATCTGTTGACACATATACAATTCGTCCAACTGGGGTACGTTTTGCAGCAACAAAAGTTTCACTTATTGGTTTATTTATCTCACTTTTATTCACTATTGGAGCCATTGTACTAGTTGTTGTATGTTCAATTCAGAGCAATAACTGAAAGTTAGTACGTGACTTCTTGTATTCAAAAGATAGCAACACCGGTACAGTGTATCGTTTTCTTGTTGATGAACTAAAAACGCGTTTTTTATCAGACCTTTTGGTAAATGTGGTTAAGTTTGTGTTTGATGGCACTATTACACCCATTGTTTACATCATTGGTTACTTTGTTATTTCTTTTTCTATAGCACTTATTATTTATCACGCAATCGCACATAGTATGCATACATGCCGTACTTATTACATTTTAGGTGCAATATTTTTAGCAGCTTCAGTTTTCGCAATAAACGTTGTTTTATTAATTGGTGTAATTCTATATCTATTGTCTCCAAATGCTCACAGCGAAAAATTTGCAAAACAAAAAGAAGGTGAAGTTTCTGATCATTTGAATTTCTCAGTACATTCAATTTCTTTATGACGTAGTTTGGCAAAATGGTTAAGTTTTATTTGATTAGTATTGATTTCTGCAGGTGGTTTGGCAATGATTGTTTGAATTTTAAGTAAAAACTTTAAGTGAAATATTCTTAAGACGGATGAATTATATGACAAAGTTGCTAATATATTCACTGGTAACGTAATATTTATCATTGTTTCACTTGCTGCATTTGCAATTTGAATCGCTGCTGCTGTTTGATTCTTCAAAAAAATATGTGCTGCTTGTCATGATAGTGCTTCACACAAAGGTTTATTACTTGGTTCGATATTTGGTATTTGATTATTTTTCCCATTAAACTTAATTGCAGCTATCTTAGTTTACAACCACCGAACTTCTGACAACAAATTTAAACAAGAATTACCAAATGTTGATATTTTTGAAAAAACAGGTGAAATTGAGTCACAAGTTAATGAACCAATTGTTCCATTACCAGTGGTTGATAAGGCACAACTTGATGGAATATTAGATAAGAATGATTCAGAACTTGAAAATGATATTAAGGCAGTTATTTCTACTAAAGACCCAATTATTGGTGAACAAATTATCAATGAAGAAGAAACTGAAGGACATGTTATTAGACATAAGAAGGGTGAAGGTTATGATGATAGTGGTTTAGACGGTGAATATGATCGTGGTGATTATGCTAAATATCGTCGTGGAGCTCATAATGATGATTATGACCCTAGATTTGATAATGCTGGTCAAGAAGTTGGCAATCAACCAGAAGATTTAGAAGAAAGTGATGCTAGCTCTGAAAATATTACAACAACTAAACACCACCACAACCGTTTATTTGGTATCTTTGGACACCATAACCCTGCTCAGGCTGCTGAAAAACAAGAAGGCGCTTCTTCTTCATCAGGTGGTTCAAAACATTTAGTTGATCCAGATGCTTTACGTGATAAAAAAATAATTCATGCAAGTAAGCGTTTTGTAAATTCTAAAGAAGACCTTATTTCTGTTGAGAAAGTACAAGATATTCACCATTATCATGATGCTCCAGTAAGTAGTCCTGTTACTACAATCGATACAGCTTCTACCGATAATGTTGATTTTGTTGAAGAAACACCTTCTAAATATGCTGATAAATTAGTAACTGACAAGAAAATATCATTTAAATCACGACGTGAATTTAATCCATTATTGCTGCCAACTGACCGTTTATCACCAATCGTGGGAACAGAACCTGTTACTCGTGCTGAAGCGACTAAATTAGTATGAGAGTATATTCACAAACAAAACCTACAAGATAGTAAACAAAAGAAAATGATTCATGTTGAAGGCTTATTAAAGAATTTTATTCCTGAAGAGATGATTACAATGACTACATTACCTAAATATTTATCTAATGAGCTTAAAAATAAAGTTAATTATGATGGTCCTGAACAAGAATTAGCTACACACCAAAATAAGACTAAAGTAATCACTAAATATATTACTAAAAAAATTATTATTGATAAAAACGCTGATACGAAGAAAATGAAAGCGCTTGCTGAAGATATTCCTACAACTGATGAGAAATACTCTGCAAAGCATGTATTTAACCAACCAGTCATCCCCACTGAAAAGATTTCACACTTAGTTGGAACTGAGGTAACTACACGTTCTGATGCTGTTAAAAAAGTATGAAAACACATTCATAAAAATGATTTACAAGACAAAAAAAATAAAAAACTAATTCATATTGATGAAGCTTTATCAAAGTTTATTCCTGACAAAACAGAGATCAGTATGTTTGATTTACCTAAATATATTGCCAAGCAACTATATGCTTCAGCTGAAGTTATTACTAAGGGAAGTGACCGTAAAGTCATTCAATTAAAAGATAAATAGACACAATGAGGATAGATAAGTTATAATATAAATATGTCACGTTATACAGGTAGTATTAATCGTAAATCAAGAAGACTTAAATTTTCTTTACTAGAAAACAATAAAGAATTCTCAAAAGGTAAAAAAAGAACAACTGTTCCTGGACAGCATGGTGGTGCTCGTGCTAAGACTCCTTCTGAATATAAATTACAACTAACTGAGAAACAGAAAGTAGCTTTAATGTATGGTTTGAACGATACACAAATGAAACGTTTCATTTTAATGGCTCGTAAAATGAAAGGTTCTAACTCTTTGAATTTATTAATTCTTTTAGAGTCACGCATTGATAATTTAGTATACCGTATGGGTTTTGCTCCTACTCGTCGTGCTTCTCGACAATTAGTTACTCATGGACATGTATTAGTTAATGGTAAGAAAATTTCAATCCCTTCATTCATTGTTGATGTTAATAGTGAAATTACAATTAAAGAGAAATCAAAAAAATTACCAGTTGTTAATGCTATTGATGCAAATGCTACTCGTATTGCTTTTGTGACAGTTGATGTTTCTAATAAATCTGGAAAATATATTCGTCTTCCTGAACGTTCTGAACTTAACCCAGAATTAAAGGAATCATTCGTAATTGAATACTATAACCGTATTATTTAATGGCTGATTCTAATATTATTACCTTACCGGGAAAAGTTACGCTAATTGTTAATTCATTTACAGCAAAAATAAAATTAGAAAATGATTTAGAAATTATTGGCACACTTAGTGGTAAGATGAAATTGCGTCATACACAGATTTTACCCGGTGATAAAGTAGTTGTAGAAGTTTCCACATATGATCTTACTAAGGGGCGTATAATTGAACGAAAATAGTTATGAAATTTGAAAGTGTTTGACGTAGTTCAATTAGAAAAGGCCGAGCCGCTAAAACTTGGTATGTAATTGCTGCAATTGCTATATTAGGATTTTTTTCTTTCAGTACCTATCGTTTTGTGTGTTTTTTTGACAAACAAGAAGTCATTGGCATTAGAAATATCGCTTTGCGTAATGATGATGTTGATGAAAAAGGCTTTTTAAGCATGCAGAACGGCCAAATAACGACTTTTTATGTGCTTGATGGACAAAATACCAAGATTGACAACGAAATCGTATTTTGAGCCCTTAGCGTTGATTCTTCAGACGATAAATTCAGTTTAGATAATCTCGGAAACTTAAAATGCGCTACAAATAGTAAGGATAGTACATATGTTTTGTGTGTTAAAATATTAATTCTTTCTAACACATATTTAGAATCAAATATGACATTTTCTGTCACAATTGTTTAATAAATATCTTAAACTAATAATTAATCTAAACCAATTACAAAATAATATACGCTTTGTCCACCATTGATGATTTCACTTTCAATTAAATAACTCTCTTTTAAAACTTTAGCAATTTCTTGTGCATCGCTTGCTACCATTGTTTTACCATAAAAAATTGTTGCTTTGCTTAATTTTTTAGTATTGATGTTTTCAAATAATTTCTTAGCAGCTTCAACAATATTTTTGCTACTTGAAACAATTTTGCGGTCAATTACACCAATATATTCATTCTTTAGGATTTTAATGTGTGAGTATGAGACATCTTTCACGCTACGACTAATACGGACAACCTTCGCTTTATTAATAACCTTGTTAAATACTTTAAAATTATCATTGTAATCATTAGATGGGATAAATGCTAAACAGATGTTGTATGAAGTAGCAATATCTTTAGCGTTAATTAATTTAACATTAACATGTTTCGGTAATAATTTTATAGTCTCGTTAGCAGCTAAAACGTAATTATTATCATCAACAATGATGAAAATTTGTGATGAGCATGTTTTTTTGATTTCATCCATAAAGTTTTGGATTGATGGATTACCTAAAGCATCAGTATTAATAGTATTTTCAATATTGAATTTTTGTTTATAAATATCAACAAACTTAGCACTAGGAACAGTTGCAATAATGAATTGATCAGTTGTTAAATTTTCAAAATTATTAGTTGTCGATTTATTTTTATTATGAATTAATTCTAAAGTAGTACCAGGATTTCTTGATAAAAATTGTTGCGTCATATTTTCAATTTTAATCTTATCAAATTCTCCGAAGTTAGCAGCATACTGTAAAATTTCATATGGCTTAGTTGAGTGAATATGTACTTTAACAAGGTTCTCATCAACAACTGTTACTAATGAATCACCCATCTTTTCTAATGTAGCTTTAAATTCATTAAAATTAAAAGGTGTTTTGTTTGGTTGATTGTATTCAACTTTTGATCCAATAGTCATAATAAACTCATTACAGTAACCAAATCCTTCGTTATTATCGTTATATCCAGGAATAAAAGACTTACGAGCGATAGATTTATCTGCCACATTTTTCTTAGCAATTTCTTTTTCATCCTTAATATCAAAAGCAGCATACATTCCTAATAAAAATTTACATATCCCATATCCACCTGAATCAACCACTCCAACTTCTTTTAATTCTGGTAGCATATCAGGAGTGCGAGCTAATGTTTCTTCACCAACTGCTAGAGCCATTTCAAAAACAGCATTAATTGATTTAAAATTAGCACGATTAAGGTCAAGTTGTTCACTAATTACACGGACAATTGTTAATATCGTACCTTCAACTGGGGTGCTAACTGCGTTATATGCAACTCGTTTCGCATTAAGAAAAGCATCAACAAATTGGTCAATAGTTATTTCTGTTTGCCCTTCTTTAAAATCAAACACAAAACCTTTAAATATTTGGGAAGAAATAACTCCCGAATTTCCTCGAGCATTCATTAACAAACCACGCGAAAATTGTTTACCTAATGAAAACAAATCATGATATTCTTCTTTTTCAATTGTTTGACTAGCACCTTCGAATGTAATTTTCATGTTGGTACCAGTATCACCATCAGGTACAGGGAAAACATTTAATTCATCAATAAATTGGTAGTGACTTGCTAATTCCTTAGTTCCAGATAAAAACATCTTTTTAAGCAAATTTATGTTAATTGTTGTGATAATGTTATTAGTTGGAGTGTGAATTTCTTTAGAATCCACACTTTCTTTTAACTCGGCATTTGTATCATTTATATTAGGCATAATCTATATGTTTAATCTATATTATTATTATATATGACTTTAACATTTATCGTTAATAAATTATGATGCAACTCTAAAATTTTTATTAGTGCATCGTATACAGTATTTAAAATACGTTTAGAAACATCAAAAACATTGATGATTTCAGCTAATGGTGAGTAGATGATGTTAATTAGACATTTTTCATGTTCGATATCGATCCATATTTCTTTATTTTTATCAACTCCTGGTGTTTTTAAAATACTTGAATTAACAATATCTTTAATGATTGTTTCTTCAAAGATTATGGATGAATATGCCATACTTTAATTATAACATTCATGAAGAAAAAATGTGATTAAACGATAATGGATAACTGGATGTGTGATATAACAATTAATAATAACAAAAAATTATAATTGTTTTTCTTCTAAATTATCTAAAATAAATTGATACTGTTTTTCTTCAACCAAGTTGAACATATTTTTGATTAGTAAGATTACTGCTTGTTGTTTAGATAATTTACGACTCATTAAATAATATAACTGTTCTTGATTAATGTTTCCAATATTGACGCTATGTTGCGCATCAATGAGACTATTTTCAACCTGCATTGTCGGAAAAGCCTCAATATAACTATCATCATCCAATATCAATCCAGTAATGTTTTGTCGAATGACACAGTTGGTCATGTTTGCTTTTACTGAGTTATTAATTTTAATATCAATGTGACCTTGCTTTAAACAGATCGAATTGACATTAATAGTGGCTTGTGAATATGCTTGATGTTTAACATTTATATTGATTTTTTTGTTTTGATTATTGGCGATAATATAAACATTATATGTGATATTTTCTCTTGGTTTTAATAGTATGTCAATATTTTTATCAATATTATTTTGCTCAAACAAAATAATTAATTTTTGGTCTTTCATTTTATTTTTTAATTAAGCACGTTACTTGTGGTCGTTTTGATTTAACTTCATTTTTTATGTAATAACCAAATCCATTGGTCTCAATTTTATTAATTACCTCAGCTGTGCCTGTGTGAACAATTTTTTTATCATTCAGTACTAAAACCCTACTAGGTTTGATTAATTTTATAAAATTATTATTATGACTAACAACAATGGAAATAACATCTTTTCTTTTTGTGTTAATAAAATCACTAATTTTTTTAATAGCTTCAACATCTAGGCCACTATCAATTTCATCAATTAATAAAACAGTTGGTTGAAAAACACGGGCTTGTAAAATTTCCGTTTTCTTTTTTTGGCCACCACTAAAGTCAACATTTAACTCACGCGACAATATTTCGTCTGGAAGTGATAATTCCTTCACATCATGCTGTATTTGTGCAAACAGGTCTGCAAAATTAAGTTTATTTTGACTTTGACCATTAATTAGTCGTAAAAAACCTAAAGTTTGTACCCCATTTAGCTCAAGCGGATTTTGTTGCATGTGAAAAAAGCCTAATTTAGCAATGGTACAAGTATCAAGATTTTTAATTGACTTATTATTAAAAATAATGTCACCTTTATTGATTTTAGTGTTAAAATGATGCATAATTGCCTTTAATAATGATGATTTACCAGCACCATTCGGTCCATAAACAACAATTAACTCCCCTTGTTCAACTGTAAAATCGATACTTTTTAGCAATTCTTGCCCGTCTTGACTTGAGACAGATAAATTTTTAATTTTTAGTGTAGACATTGAGTTTTTATTAAAATGCTCATCAATATTATTATATTATGTTATAATATAGGTATATGCTAAAACATCGATTAAAGTCAATCGTATTATCAGCAACAACTTTGGTTGCTATTGGTACTATTACTGTAACTACAGCTTCTTGTAGTCAAATTGATAAAACTATCCTTGATAATCAAGTTAAAGTAGGTGATAATACTTTATTTGCTACTGGCTATACTTTAGAAGACCAAATCAAAGCTGCTTTAAAGAACACTAGTAATACTGCTTTTTCAAAAACTGTTGTTAACCAATTGCTTTATAACTGATATACTAACTATGCTTTTGGTCTAAATGGAAAAAATCGTCAGGTGGCATTTGCTGATAATTGATCTAGATGATATGATGAATTGTCTGATACATATGAAGATAAGGTTAGTCAATATAAGACCGATTATAAAAATAACTGACAATGGTTTTTCCAAACATCTGTACTTGAACCACTTCAAGCATATGGTGGTCAATGAGCAATTGATAAAAAAGGTAAAATAATCAACAATTGTTCTCAAAAAGATCATTATATTAAATTAAATATGTATGATAAAATTCGTACAGATTTTCAAACACGTGTATTTGGTACTAATTATTTTGGTTTACCAGCAAAATCTGGAACTGATCCTGTTACTGCTGTTGATTTAACATATGATAACAACATCGATGCTGCTGCTTTTAACAATTTAACTTATAATCCACAAATAAAAGCTATTACTGCTTCTGATTCTTTAGTTAAAAAAGTGATTGGACACCCTGGTACTTGACAATTTCTTGATTTTTATGCAGATGTTAACCCTAGTTACATTGAAAAAGAGTTAAATTACCAATTTGCTTACTTACAACACTTAACTTTTGAAGAGTATTTCAAATATAATCACCCAGTGTCTACAGCTATGTCTTTATGAAAAAACACTGAGAATGATAAAATTGTTGGTGGATGAGAGAAAATTTACAATAAATCATTAGTACCAACTGAAAATCAAAAAACTAGTTGAGAATTCCCATGATATGAAGATTCTTCTATAAGTGGTCCACCAGTTGGTCCAAACTCTCAATTTAAGGATTTTGTACGTGATGGATTTAATAACAACACCACTGGTGCTAGTGCTTCTTTCTTTAAACCAACTTACGATTTAAAAGATACTGGTTTAATGGAAATACCTACTAATAGTGCATCAACAAAATATACTGATGATAGTGCTACTATTTTTAAAGTTAACTTAAGTTCAGATGGATTCACTAGTACTTTCTTACCATTTGCTTCAGCAGTTAGTGAATTATGAACAACTCAAAATTCAAGTTTCGTAACTTCTTTACCAGTGATTAACCGTTCATATAGTGGTAACAATACAAAATATTTTTGAGCTGCTGATACTGAATATCCATTATTTGAAAGTTTCTTATATAAAGGTGTCAATAGTGCTTTACCATTTGAATCAGCTAATACAAAATTAGCAAAATTAGGAAATAGTCCAACTGCAACTGTTGCTGTTCGTACTTCTTTAGGACAAGAAATTGAAACTGGTAACCATGCTGTAATTTTCAATAAAGACTCAAAATGATACCAAGAAGGCTACATGTATGTTTCTTCTGGTTACCAACTTTCAACAGGTTCAACACGTTTACCATATGTTTTAGTTAAAGAACGTGGTAGTGAAGATGGTTCTGGTTCTGGTGTTCATTTTATTGGATTAGATGCATATAAATTCTTAAGTTGAGCAAATGCTAATCCTGGATTTGAAGGTATTGCAGTTGATTCTAGTGCTTATTCATATGATCGTGAAATGGATGTAATAAAATTACGTTCTTACCAAGATTTAAATCAAAATAACAATCCTGTTGGTTCTGGTTTTAATGTTACTAGTTCGTTAAGTGACTTCTTTGGTTCAAATTACGACCGTTTAATTTTGGAAGTTGTTAATAAAACAGTTAATAACGATTCTTATTTAAAAGATAATAAAATTTTTGATATCGCTGATAATAGCGACGCTCAACCTTGAACTAATTGAGAACAAATTTATAAATTAGCTGAATCTATTAATAACCTTAATGCCTTTACTAATTTACAAAGTAATATTGATGCTTCAAATGAAAAAGCATTTTCATTTAATTTAGCAAGTACTGAAAACATGATTTGACGAGCAGCTGGTTGAAATTCTACTTCTTCAACATATTATGTTAAAGATACTGGAGTTTATAAAAACGGTGTTGGTTATAATCTACCATTTGATTTCTATGTTGACAACACTTGATATACAAATAATTTAACTAATAAAAAAGTTTTGAAGGCTTTAGCAACATTAGATGATAGCATTCCTGTCGCACTAGTTGATTTTACATTTGATAAGTTATCTGCGACATTAGATACAGCTATTGATGCTTGATATGAGTCAGCTAATATTAAAGCTGATTGAGATACTCGTGGTAAAATTGGCTTAAATCAATTCTCAGAACGTGTTTCTACAAATAACGATGTTGCTAATTCATTATTAACATCTTTTGGTGATTCAGAAGCATTCACTTCAGCTGTTATTGGCGACTATTATAAACGTTATGTTGAATCTGATGGTACAGCGTTTATTGGTAGCGATAGTTTATTTAATAACCAATTAGCTTTATCTGGTGCTCCTGACGGTTTTGGTGATTGAATTGAAGAAATGTATAACAAAAAATCTTACACTCCAAGTGTGTTAACTGAAGGTAAAATTCAACAATTCTTAAATAGTGGTAACACTTCAACACCAATGTCTTCTATTAATGAATATTTATCAACTGGTAGTGCTATTTGAAAAAGAATGAATGCTTCTAAAATTCAGTCTTCTGGTTCTGCTGACCGTACACTATACTATAAATCTCTAGCTTCATTGAAATATTTGATTTCAAAAGACGGTAAATTCGATCCTTCAAAATTCATTAGTTGATTACGTCGTAAAATCAATTTTGGTGATCAAGCTTCATTCTTATGAACTGCCAAAGATTATATTGATTATCCTGCTACAAATGGTTATTTCAGTAAATATAACAAGGGTACAGTTGGTGCTAATATCAATGATATTTATACATGAAAAACAAATTATAACGATTTATTAGACAATGCATTTTTAAACTCTAACGCTGATGCAACCGCTTCTTATAATGGTGACACTACTACTCACACTAAATATTCAAGCTACTATTCAATCGGTAAATTTGGTTCAACTAATTATACAGGTTATGCTGGTTTAAAAGTTAATAGTGCTTCTGATACTGATTTTAGTAATTATTTCTCAAACTTCTTACAATCTAATCCATATACTTTAAAAACTACTAGTTCTAATCAAGGTGCATTATATCACTATAACCAACTAACAACTGTTTCTTCAGGTGCATACAATTGAATAAACGTTAATAATGTTAATTTAAGTAGTAATGTTCAGTTACGTTATTCTTTATTTGGTTTGATCGCTTCATACGCTAACGATTTACCTGCCTTAAAAGCTCTTAGTGCTAAACTTGTGACTTTAATACCTGATTTTACTTCAATTAATGATAAAATTCAATCTGATATTAATTTGTATCAATCTGGTAATTCATTTAATTCAAAGAATCAAGCTCAAGGTTTAATTAACGCTTTATACCCAAGTGAATTGCAAGCTAATATTTTAGATTCTAACTGAAATAAAAATAGTGATGGTGCTGAGGCTTCTAACCCTAATAACTACGGTGCAACAAGTGCTACATTAACATCTTTATTTCGAACTGCTAATGATACAAATGCTGATGGTGTAGTTGATGGATTAGTTGAACTTGTTAACCCAGCTCCAATTGTTGGTAAAGAATCATTATTCAAAAAAGATAATGAATACAGCCGTTATGCATTTGCTCAACTTAACTATATTGATTTATTACCAAATAATTATGATGACCAAGTTACAACTACTAGTGCAATTGATGTTTTCAATAAGTTAACTGGTAAATATGGATACGATGTTATCATGCAATTGCTATATGAATCTATGAACGATGGTACTAATAGTTCTTATGTAGAAGCAGATGTTATTAAATATGTGAAAGCAAACGGTGGACTAATTGAGGTATATGATCGAAGATTTAATGATAAACTTACAAAAAAATGAATCAGCAATTACAAATCTAAAAATTAATGAAGCAAAACCCTAAATTCTATATTACCACAGCGATTCATTACGCTTCAGGTAATCCACATATTGGACACGCATATGAAAACATCATTACTGATTTAATTGCGCGTTACAAACGTTTAATCGGCTTTGACGTATATTTTTTGACTGGTTTGGATGAACATGGTGAAAAAATTGCCCAGAAAGCTCAAGAAAATAATTTAAATAGTAAAGCATGAGTTGATTTGATTTATCAAAAATTTATTGATTTATGAAAAATGGCTGATATTAGTAATGACGGTTTTATTCGTACAACTGATAAAGGGCATTGTGAAGCAGTTAAAAAAGCCTTTTCTGACTTTTATAAAAGCAAATACATTTATTTAGGTCAATGAAATAGTTTATATTGTGTTGGTTGTGAAGAAACTTATACAGATGCTGAAGCTATTAAGAAACCAGATGGGTTATATTGCAAAACCGGACATAAACTTATTACCAAGTCAGAACCATCTTATTTTTTTACAATGAGTAAATTTAATGAGTGAATTAAAGAATTATTAACTAAAAATAAAGATTTTATTTTCCCTGCCAACCGTGCTAATGAACTATTAGGCACTTTTATTAATGATGGAATAACTGATTTGAGTGTGACAAGAACTAAACAATCATGTCCTTGAGCTATTGATATCAATGAAGATCCACAACATACAATATATGTATGAATTGATGCCTTGTTAAACTATATTACAGCTTTGGGATACAATCAAGACAAACCAGATTTATTTAAAAAGTTTTGAGCAGATGAGCAAAGCGAAGTATTACATGTGGTTGGTAAAGACATCACTCGATTTCATGCTATCTATTGGCCAATTATGCTTAAATGCTTAAATTTGCGTATGCCAAGTCATATTTTATCACATGGTTTTATTATGGCAGAAGATGGTCGTAAAATGTCTAAATCATTTAATAATGTGATTGATCCAGTAGAAATTATTAAAGAGTATGGTAGTGATATTGTACGTTACTACTTAGCAAAAGAATTTATCATCGCCAATGATAACCACTTTTCTAAGAAAAAACTTGTGGAATTATTTAATAGTGATTTAGCTAATATTTATGGTAATTTAGTGTCACGTTTTCTAGGAATGATTAACAAATATACAAATGGTGTGATTGTTAAGCCTGATTTAACCAAATTATCCGCTAATACTACACACACTGTGGCTGCTATGGAAAGTTTATTAGATAAATGCCCACAATTCATCAACTCTTACAATTTAAGCGGTCTACTAGCTAATATTTTAGAGATTGGTAAGATTGCCAATACTTATGTTGAACTTACTAAACCATGAGAGTTACAAAAAAACAATCAAGACAATGAAATACATGTCTTCTTATTTTATTTAGCTAACATTGTGCGTGTGCTAACAATTTTAATTTCTCCAGTACTGACTAATGGTTCACAAACAATCATTAAACAGATGCGTTTTACCCCAGAACAATTATCATTTGAAAATATCAAAAAATATGAAATTTTGTTCGGACATCAGGTTGTGAAAGAGTTTGCTCCTATTTACGTAAGGTATAATATATAGTATGACGGTCACGTTAATTAGTGTACTTTTAGCGATTATTCCATTTGTGCTAGCTATTAGCATTATTGTCCTTATTCCATTTTTTTTAAGAACAACATACTTAAATTATCGTAAGTGAGTACGTTATGCAATAGCTATTACCCTATTACTATACATCTTAATTTTTAAAACTTGTACAGCATGAATCCATATCCCCGAGTTATTTGCTAGCACCCCCGAGATTGATGATTCAGTTATGTCACAAATTTTTGTATTGCACTTGCCTGATTTTTTATTATTAATATCAGTGATTATGATGGTTTTTGACAGAAAAAATAAAGTCTTACCACTATTTGCACCATTAACATTCTTTGTGGGTATTATTGCTTTAGTATCAAATGTTTTATTCCTTAATTCAAGTGAAGCAGCAACAAATGCAGCTTTTTCTTGACAATATTTATTTGTTGGATTTGATCAATCATATTTATTATATTTTACAACATTCTGCAACATAATGATTGGTGCTTGATATACTTTTAGTCATCGTGTAGCTATTTTGAATTACTTTATAGTTAATATGCTAATTCTTATTTTCTACTATTTATATATCGTACTAATTAGCAATACATTCGATATTAATGGATATGTTTCAGGAATTTCAAATGGTGAATATATAGTAGGTGGTTCATTCTATTTCTTTTCATGAATTTCAATATTGATTACTGGAGGATATGAATACTGGATTGTATCAATGTTATTTTATTTTGCTGCGCTTGTGATTGGTCTATTCTTATCTCTTTGCATGTTCTCTCATATTCAGAAAAGTTCACTATATCATATCCCTGAAAACCGTTTAGTTTTTGAGTGAAATCGCTTTCACCGTATTAAAAGCAGACAAGTTATTGAAACTATTGATGATGCTAAATATGATAAACCAGGTTGAAAGTATTTGGATGAAAATCTTCCTTATAATAAAAATTTAGATAAGAATTTAGAGAAATAAAATTTATTTTTGTTATTATTGTATGTGGGATACCAGCCTAAGTTATACCGTTTTTGTCTAATATTGATTTTTGCAATCATTTTAATTAATATTGTAAGTAATATTTGGTATGTAGCATTATTAGCTGTTGTGTTTTGGTATATTCTTATTTATCAAAAAACATATATCAAGCAAATGAAATGAGATATATGCATAGCAGCAATCCCAGCATTATTGTATTTTGTGGTGCGTGAATATTGTATCTTTGACCTCATTAATAACAATTTCATTAATACACAAATCACAAATTTCATTAACCGGTATGATGATACACGAGTTAGCAGCCTAATCAAATTACTGATTTTTAGTGAAAAAACTGATCAATTTGCCTGACAGATATATCATAATTCACAAGAATTATCAATCGCATATTTACTTAGTATTGGTGGATTTCAAGCCGTTATACTAAAAAATATTATCAATTTTATCTTTAAAAAATTTAAATTCCGTAATGTTTTAACTTTTATTTTTATACTTTTTTATACATATATTTTAAGTTTTAGTTTTGGTATTACACGAGTAATGTTAATGATGTTAATAAAGATGGTGTGTAAAAAAATGCACCGGTACAATGTATGAGGTGTATCTGGGTTAATCACTCTGATATTAGTTCCTAGTAGTGGTATGGAAATTGGCTTTCTACTCAGCTATTTATGTACTTTAGCAGTTATGACCATTTATGATTTAAAAATCAGCAACAAACTATTACAATTAGTAATTATCAATATCGTGTGCATGCTAGTTTCTTTGCCATTTGTAATCCGCATGAATGGTGTATTTAGTGTAATAGTGCTTTGTTTATCTCCAATCATGAGTGGAATATATTCAGCTACTTTTGTTTATTATTTTTTTACGTGATGAATTATTTGACTAGAACCAATTCATGTAATTGTTTTGCAATTTTATGATTTTATATTTCAATGTTTTAGCACCATCAATGCTACAATTATCATAAATAATTTCCCAATTTTTGTCGAGATTATATATGAAACAATTTTTATTTACGCATTAACTAAATATTTTATTTCTCGATATGAAAATTTAAATTATTAAAATTGTACTTACTTAGTGGATTTACGGTCAACAGTATAACCTTCACTCTTGTACAAGTTTAATTCTTCTTTTAAAGCACTAATACATTGGTTAGCTGTTTCAATATTTTTACGATTTTCATTATTAACTTCTTTTAAACCAGCATTGTGTTGTTCAAGCTCATTCACATGCGTTAATAAACGTGAAACTGCACTAATAATTTTGTCAAAATATTCATCAACTTCATCAGCATCATATGCTCGACCATCTCTTCCAGGACGGTGAAATTCCTTGTTTTCTACCTTTATTAAAAAATCTTCTATTTCCTTTTCCATAGTAACCATGGTTTGCACCACATAAATATTATATATAATAAGGTTGATATGCAGTTTGTTGATTCCGCGACTATAAAACTTAAAGCAGGCAACGGTGGTGCTGGAATTGTTGCTTGACGCCGTGAAGCACACGTAGATGAAGGTGGTCCATGAGGTGGTGAAGGCGGTAAAGGTGGTGATATTATTTTCGTAGGTAGCCATAATATCAATACTTTATTTGATTTTCGTAATAAAAAAATGATTTGTGCAGCTAATGGTGGCAAGGGTGGAGTACAAATGTCATCTGGCAAAGGTGGTGAGAATACTTTAATATATGTACCAATCGGCACAACAATATATGATCGTAATACTGGTGAAATATTATGTGACATTTTACAAAACGAACAACATTACATATGTTGTCACGGAGGAAAGGGTGGACACGGTAATGCATACTTTAAAAACTCTCATAATCGTATTCCATCTCTATATGAAAATGGTGATTTAGGAGAAGAAAAAGAAGTTTCATTGGAATTAAAATATGTTGCTGATGTAGGATTGGTTGGTTTACCAAATGCTGGAAAATCTACTCTAATTGGCACTATATCTAATGCCCACCCCAAGACTGCTAATTATCAATTTACAACTTTAACACCAGTATTGGGTACGGTTTTAAAAGGTAAACAAAAATTGGTTTTTGCTGATATTCCTGGGTTAATTGAAGGTGCTTCACAAGGTAAAGGCTTAGGGCATGAATTTTTAAAGCATATTGAGCGATGTCATATTTTAATTCATTTAATTTCATTAAATCCCGAAGATACTGATGATGTTTTAAATGACTACAATGTAATTAAAAATGAATTGTCTTCATATAATTCGGCATTAGCTGATAAACCAATTCTTACTATCGGTAATAAAATTGATGCAATTGGTAGTGAAAAGAATCTAAAACTTTTACAGAGTAAAGTTGATAAAAAGATATATGGTATTAGTGGCTTGAAGCAAGATAATGTAAATCAACTACTAAATGATGTATTTTCTAAATATGAAAAAATTATCAAAAAAATTAAACCAATTCCAGAGCCAGTAATTTCTGAACCAGTTGTACGCGAGAAACGTAATCGAGAACCGGACATTGAAAAAGCTGTTGTAATCTCTAAAATTGAAGATGGAAAATATATGGTTGAAAGTCCTTACTTGCAATACTGGTTTCATAAGATTCCGTTAACAACAGCTGATAATGTTATTCGTTTTAACCAAAAAATAGAGTCTAGTGGTGCAGAGACAAAAGCCATTGGCATGGGTGCTAAACATGGAGATACAATGGTTATCTGTGGACAAGAATTCTTGATTGATTAAATACTTAATTACTTATCTTTAGGTTTAGGTTTTCTTTTTTTAGCAACATTTTTCTTGATAGGAGTTTTTGCAATAGGTGTTTTTTTCTCGGCCTCATTTTTTTCTTCAGCTAATAATAATTCAATAATTTCTTGTGTGTGTTTTTTTGTAAATGATTTCTTTGGCACGTAACTTAATAATGAACCAATTTTATATGGTGTTTCAATTAAGTCAGCAATCTTTTTATTTGTATCACCAACACGATTGAATTGTTTTTGACTTAAAGCCTTTGGTGATTCTTGTACAATGAATATGCCTTTATTCTGTACTGCGATATATTCAGTTCAGTGGACTGGAATAGTGTGGGGAACACCACGTGAGTCACTTTTATGAACATATTCAATACGTGGAACTGCCCTGTAACCATAAGCAGTAACTTCGACTAAGTCATGCGTATCACCACTTTCTATTAACTTTGTTTTTAAAATACTGTCTGTGGCACAGTCGATGTGGGCAAATTTCTTCTCACCATGCATATTGTTGGCAACAGATTCATGCTCAAAGTAACTAAATTTTCCTTTTTGGCTCGCTGGCGCTTTCGTTTTCTTACCTTCCATTTGTTGATATAACGGTATGGTTAATATTGGCGCTAAAGAAAAATAAAGGTTGTATAAATAATCAATATTAAAATTTATAAAAGTATTTTTAATAACTTCAAAGTCATTATGAAAATAACAACTAGGGTCAGCATTCATGCTTATTTGATTAAAACTATTTGAATGTACAATATTTAGTTTTCCATCCTTTGCAAATGCATAATCATTACGATGTTTCAACAATTTTACCATTTCTTCTTGAGCTAGTGGTGTAAACAATACACGATAGTGCTGTTCACTATTACGTACCGTAGGGAATAAATCATTGAATTCATCATTTTCCATAGCAAATTGCTTGTGCTTATCCTTCTTTTTGTCAATCAAGAGCCTTGCTGATTTTCCACCACTAAAATTTAATTCTTCAGCAACATCATGGAGAAACGTGGCGTGCATACCAATAGTATAAATTGGCATAGGTTTATAGATTGTTGCTGATACAACTTCTGTGTGCGTGTAAGTTTGTTTGTTTTCGCCAGAGCCAGTAGTCACTTGTCATGAAACAGTAATACTACCACTATACGCTTGAGATGTGATTTGGCACCGTTTTCTTTTTAAGACAATAAAAGGATTATTTCTTATTGAACCACTACGTACATCAATTATACTTTCATCATCATCAGTACTTGTATATTTGAGTCATGGGTAAAAACTTTTCGAGTCTAAAAAATCATTTATTTTAAATGTTGGCATTGTTTGTTCAATAAGCCTAAAAGTATGTTTTGCATCAAAGAGCTCATTAACACATTCAGTTTGTTTTCAGCTTTCAGCAGTATAATTATCAATTTCATCATTATATTTTTTTAAAACTACAGCTTCTTCTTTTAATCGTCTAGATAATTGAACTATCGGGATAATTGCACTCAAACCAATAACTATACTAAGAACCCCTAGAGTAATTTTTAGTCAAAAATCTAATTCAGTGATCTCACTTTGGGCAACCAACAGTACGATACCACCAAGTACGAATAAAATGAGACCAGCAATAGATAAACCCCTAAAAATACTAAGACTATTCATCTTTTCTTTAATTTTTTTAGCATTTTCCTCGCTTGCATGAAGTTTTTCAATGGTATCCTTATTCTCGCCTATGTTGATTTTTGATTTTTTTTGAATTTCTCGTTCAAAAAAGTTTTTAACGTTTTCGTGATGTTTTCCCCTTAAGGTGTCTTCAAAGTAGGATACTACATGTAGTGAGTCATTGGTGTAATTTTTATCAACTTTCATATCGTTTTAAATGAATATATAACTATATTATAGTATATTTTAGTGAAGAAAAAACCAAATGCTTGTGCCATATTCTATAATTTATATATGACTAACAGACAAGACTATACAGTTATTGAAATAATTGAAAAAATCTTAAAAAGGGTTATAAGTAATTATTCAACGTTTTTAGGTGAAACTAATTTAAATGTGAATACTATTAAAATTTCAGTTGAAAGGTCTCGTAATCTAGTATTTGGTGATTATTCTACAAATTTCTTATTAACAATTGATGCCCAACCTAATAAAATTGAACAATATGCACATTACATAATTAATAAATTATCAAATTACCGTAATTTCTTTAGTGTTGTTACATTCACTAAACCAGGTTTTATCAATTTCTTTATTAGCACCAAGTGGTTATTAAAAAATATGAAACAAATTCTTACTATGAAAAAAAGTTATGGTCGTTTTAATAAGAAAAAATTGTTTTATAATATCGAGTTTGTTTCAGCAAATCCAACTGGATTACTCCATATTGGTCATGCACGTAATGCTGCTTATGGTGATGCTCTTGTAAATATTTGGAAAACTTATGGAATTAAAGTCAATCGTGAATATTATATTAATGATGCTGGAAACCAAATTGATAAACTTGCCTTGTCTGTTTTAATCCGTTACTTACAAGAAAATAACAAAGTTGTTAAAATACCAAAAGACGGTTACAATGGTGATGAAATCGTCACAATTGCTAAGGAAGTTAATAAAATATACGGAACAAAATATCTAAATACCGTGTATGATGATGAAAAAATTACCGATCCTGAAACTAATAATTTTTTCCGTGTATTTGCCGTTGGTAATATGTTAAATATGATTAGAAAATCATTAGCAAGTTTTAGTGTTAAATTTGATATTTTTACAAGTGAATCAAGTATTTATAAGACTAATTTAATTGACCAGGTGCTATATGATTTACGTGAATATACTTATCAAAAAGATGGAGCTACATTTTTGAAAACTACTCAATTTAGCGATGAAAAGGATCGAGTATTAATTAAAACAGATGGCACATATACTTATTTTTTACCAGATATTGCTTATCATAAAATTAAATTATTAAGAAATTATGATATGATATTTAATATTTGGGGTGCTGACCACAAAAGTTATATTGAGCGAATGAGTATTGCGATGCAAATGTTAGGATTTGCTAAAGAGAAAATGCATGTATTTGTCCAACAGATGGTGCATTTAACAAAAAATGGTAAGGAATTTAAAATGTCTAAGAGGTCTGGAGATTCTATCACAATTGATTTTTTATTAGATACAATTGGTAAAGATGCAGCTAGATGATTTTTAGTTGCAACTTCATTTGAATCATCTCACCTTGATATTGATGTTGATAAGGTACTTAATAAAAATTCTTCCAATCCGTTGTTTTATGTGCAATATGCTCATTCACGAATAGTTAGTTTAATCAAAAAATATAACGAAATAAATAATGTTGGTTTTTTTACAAAATTTAAAAATAAATTTAAAACTGAATATCGTGTAAACCAGATTAAGACAAATGAGGAACGACTATTGATGAATATGTTGCTATACTATCGAAGCTTAATACAATTCTGTGCTACTAAATATCAAGTTAATGCCATTACAACATATTTATATAATTTAGCTAGTTCTTTTCATAACTATTATGAAACAACTAAGATAGTTGATGATCAGAATCAAAAAACACGTGCCATATCTGCGCAACGTATTTTATTATGTAAAGCAATTAAGCAAGTACTTGCAAACGGACTTGTGCTACTGGGAATTACACCAACTAAAAAGATGGAACACCAGCAAGAAAAACAATAATATAAGAGTTTTTTAGTAGTTAATATCCAATTTAACTATGGTAACAAGCGATCTGGACCACGGAAACATAGTGTGGCTTCTTTTAATGTTAAACCTAATAATAACATTGTCACACGGTCAAGTCCAATGCCAAAACCACCATGTGGTGGAGCACCATATTTAAAAAATTGTAAATAGAATTCAACATCTTTAGCTAATGATTTTTCATCAGCTTGTTGTTTTAATATATCGTAACGATGTTCTCGTACAGCACCAGAAGTAATCTCCACACCACGATATATTAAATCAAAGCCTTGAGGAACTCCTTTTTTATCACGTTGGTGGTAAAATGGTCGAGTAGACTTATCATATCCAACTACAAATAAAAATTCACTATCAAATTTTTCTTTAGCTAATTGTGCTGCTAATTTTTCACCTTCAGCATTTAGGTCTGTTTGTTCAGCTGGTGGGACGTGGAAATTATATCTTTCTGCTAGTTCTTTAAAGATCTCACTAAGTTGCATAATTGGCATTTTCTTCTTTGGTGCATTGACTGGAATATTGAATAATCGCTCAATATCCTTACCATATTTTTTTTCTACAGCCCCAAGTCCATATTTAAGGAAAGCTTCCTCGAATTTCATCACATCAGTGACATTTCTAACATTAGTAAATTCCAAATCAAATCCTGTAAATTCTGTAGCATGACGATTAGAACGTGATTTTTCTGCACGGAAAACTGGTCCGACTTCAAATACCCTTTCCAAACCACCTGTAATCGCCATTTGTTTGTAAAATTGTGGCGATTGAGCCAAATATGCCTTTTTGTCAAAATAATTGGAAATTTCAAACACTTCACTTCCAGATTCACTAGCGGTTGCAATTAATTTAGGGGTGTGGATTTCAATAAAATCTTTTTTTAATAAAAAAGTTCGTAATGCATTTGCTAAGCATGTTTGCACTTTAAAGATTAATTGATTTCGTTCGCTACGTAGATCAACTCAACGATAATCTAGACGTGTATCTATTAAAGAAGTATCATCAAGCGGTAATGGTGATGCAGAGATTGTTTCGATTTTAATCTCTGATGGGATAAACTCTCTCTGATTTAATTTAACCACTGGGTTGGATTTTAAAGTACCTGTAATTGTCAAAAGTGATTGGGCAGTAATCTGATCCAATATTTGATTAAATTTATCATTATTACTTTTTACAATAGTGATTTGTAATAGACCACTAATATCTTTGATTACTAGAAAAGCGATATTTTGTTTATTACGAATTGAGGTAACAAAACCTTGGACTGTAGAGGTTTTATCAAATTTTAATTTATCAATATTAGTGTAAACCATAATTATGCCGCATTCAAGTTCGGGTTATTAGGATAATTATACAAACAAACATTTTCGTCACGTATGAAAGTGTCGTCGCGATGTGCAATTAGTATGATATTGCTGCGAGTAGAATTGTTAATTAATGTAGCACATTCACCACTACGATTAAAAGTGAAGCATTGGTCAACCCCATTAGGAGAATTCACACCATTGCGTGTAACACCTAAATATAATAGCGGAAGTTTTAAATTTTGTGCTGTAAATGGATTATCAGCAATGGTAAATGGTGTGTAATTATGTGTTAACATTGTGTATACATCACTACCACTGTTGGCGCTTATTCCAGTCATAAAGAAACGCATTTTATTTGTTGTGTTTATAACATCTTTCAAATAAACCTTTTCATTATCATAATAAATAGTTATCTGTAAGTTTTTAATATCAAAATTAAAATTTCAATCACCACCAGTCATTGGTAAACCGTTTGGTAGATGTCCATTTCGATAAGCATTGATGCGATCAACACTTAGGGTAATTTTAGTGACATTAACGCCTGAAAGTTTCAAACCATATGCTAAATTTCAATAAGTATTTCAGAATGCTCTTAAAATAATAACTGGCATATCAACATGCGAATTATTTAATACACCATATAAAACTAAATCATCAAAAAAAATTGGAGCTTGGAAATCTGGGTGATTAGACATTCAATAACGGTAGTCTGGTGCGATTGTAGTGCCAATAGCACGCGGAAGGTATGGTTCAGGGCTTAAGAGAAAATTATTCACACCATCTACTTCAATGTCTCGGTATAGATTAGCATTAAATATATATTTCTCAAAAATTGCAGCACCATTGTTGTCTGAAAGACCAGGAACATATCCTCAAGTAGTACCGTTTTTAACAGCAACATCAAAACAAATGTTGTAATTGCCATTAGATTCGTAGACATTTTCACGCTCTAGAGTCAAACCAATCATTCCGTTATTGATGCTTGAAGTATCGAAATTATCAAATGCTCCGTCCATACTACTAATAATAATTCCACTACTAGAAACATTAAAACGATAAGTGTCATCAGATGCGCCAAATTTAAGTTGGGTGCTATATTCAAACCTTAGACCATCAATGGCTGTTGAATTAGCCACAGCGGTTAGTAATTTACCCTTTTCATTCGTTATTAAAAATTTACTATCGCTAAAGCCCACACCTTTTGTTAATTTATCAACTTTAAAGACATTAACTGTTTTTTTGATATCATTAGTTGGATTAGTAACAATTTGTTTAACCGTAAAGTTTAACTTACCATTAGTTGTTTGATATCGATCTTCATTTAAATATACATCAATGTTTCAAATCATGTAAGGTTTTGCAGTATCGGTTCAATTAGCATCACCACTAGGATAAATATTCAATGAATAATCAACATCAGCAATGCCAATTGCTCCCATTTTAGCACGAATAGCTTCTGCACAACGGTTGGTAAGTTGTTGATTTTTTTTGATCATTGGGAAACAATCAATCCCACTTGAAGGGATGTAATTAGTTGTTATGTCACCTAAAGTTCTAAAAGCATCATTTTCGCTTGATTCAACACTAAAACCATTATATGAAGGGGTAATTCTGCTAGTGCTAGTTGTGGAAAAACTACCACTAGTTTTCTTAACATCACTACAAGATGTTAAGACGATTGGTAGTAATAAAATAAGTAACGCTGCTGGCACTAATAAACATCATCATCTTTTTTTATGATACATATGTATATATTATATAACTTTCATCTACAGCAAATGTTTAGTAGGCAACACCATTAAATTATTTGCCTAAACAAAATTTCTTAAATAATTCCGTGATGAAATTATAATTGGTCGTTGCCCCTGTTATTAATAGCAAATTTTCATAGGCATTATGTAGTTTGCTCATCTGTATGTCAATTGTTTGTTTGGTGTTCATTGCATCGATACATTGTTGAATTAACAAGCATGTTTGTGATACAATCTCAATACAATCAATAGACTGTAGAATAAGTTGGTTAGTATTGATGGTAATATTCTTAAATTCCTTCGTTAGAGCTGTTAGTAAATTACTAATATTATTATTTTTAGCACTTATTTGAATAGCTGCAGTTTTTTGCTGCTTTTTCAAATCTGATTTATTTGCAATAATTAGATGTTTTTTATTTTTTAGAAGGCTCATTAATTTTTTATCAGCACTATCTAATTGTTTACTACCATCAACTACTAATAGTATAAAATCAGCCTTATCAATTGATGCTAATGATCTCTCAATACCGATTTTTTCAATTTTATTATCGCTTTTGTCACGAATTCCAGCAGTATCGATTACATTAAAAGTTAAATCATTCAACTTAAAAGACGCTTCAACAAGATCTCTAGTTGTTCCTGGGATATTTGAAACAATTGCTTTTTCTTCATTAACTAAGGCATTTAACAGTGATGATTTCCCCACGTTTGGTTTTCCAACGATAGCTAAATTTATCCCTTTTAGAAATTTTAATGATGCGTTAGAATTTTCGATATTATGCTGTAATTGTGTTTTAATTTGTAGGAGCAATTCAATGATTTTTTTAGTTGTTAATTGTGGCACATCATCATACTCTGGATAATCTATATTGACTTCTAATTGACCAATTATTTTAAATAGTGATTCAGTAATTTTAATAAAGTTGTCATTAATTTGTTGATTAAGACCATTATTGGCAATGTCAATGGCATAATCGCTATTGGCATTAATCAAGTTGTTGATTGCTTGTGCCTGGTTAATATTTATTTTTTTATTTAAAAAAGCACGTTTGGAGAAATCACCAGGCAATGCCATCTTAGCACCATTCCGGATTAATAAACTGATAATTTTTTTAGCTAAGAAAATTCCTCCATGACAATTAATTTCAATTAAATCTTCCCCAGTAAAGCTTTTTGGAGCAACAAACTTCATTATTAATACATCATCAATGTGTTTGTGCTTATCAAGGATATTTACCCGCTGAATGCTATACCCACTTCTAGTGATTTGTTTATCAACAATCTGATTAATAATTTTGTATGTCTCTTCCCCTGAAACACGAATAATGTGAATGGCGCAATTGATGGGAGCTGTAGCTAAAGCGACGATAGTGGACATTTTATTTTAGTAATTCAGTAATTATGTCTTCATATATTTTGTATGCTCTTTGATAATGCTGTTGATCAAAACTACTATATTTTTCTAGCATAACACCACTATTGATTTCCACTACAATTGGTTTATCATCAATGATTGCAAAATCTATTGAAAAAAATTTAATGTCAATAATTTTACAAATTCTAACAACTATTTTAGCTAATTGCTTTTCAATGCTTGGACTCATTTCTGCGATTACACCACCTTGTGATAAATTATGCTTTCAGTTGATATATACTTTTTCATGTTGTGCTGGTAAGTAATTTTTATCAACACCTAAGATTGTGGTTGGGTTAATATTTTTTTGCTTCGAAAGCGATTCAACATTATTTATACCATCACCAATAATATGACTTTTTTCCTTGCATAATGATAATATAATCTTGCCGTTATTGACAACAACTCGATATTCGATATTATAGTTGTAGAAAGGTGAAATTGCTAAGCCTGGATAATGCTTTATAATGTGCATACTTTTCTTTAAAAAATCATCCTGTTTGGTACAATGATAAACATCTATGCCACTAGTTCCAGTATTTGGTTTGATTACAACATTATTTTTATTGCTATGGAAAGTCGCTAATAGTTCTTTCTCTGTATAAAAATCTTTAGTGAAATATATGTGTTCAAAACATGCAATCTTGTTAGCGCTTAGTATAGCGCTGGTGGCACTTTTATCACAACAAATATTACTAACCACAGCATTATTACAACTAAAACTGTAACCATAGATAAAAATTGACTTCGACTTTGACTGAATGTTAATTATTCATCCCTCGCAATAAAAAACACATTTATAATGGTGCTTTTTACAAATAGCTGAGACAATATTTTCTAATTGTCTTATGGGGTATTTTGACATAAGAATATTAGTCTACTTTAGTGTTTGTTTCACCCATAGTTTCGCTACTTTTTCCTAAATTGTTAACTTCTTCATAGTATTTCTTTGCTAATTTACCAACACGTTCACTATCACGGTGTGGATTGTTTATTAAACCAGCAACCAATAATGCAGTATTTACAACAATAACAAAAGCTATGGCAATTCATAATACAAAACAAAAAGTAGTAATTGTTGAACCAGAAGATATTCAGTCTGCTACGATGAAAGATGCTGCATTAGAATTATCAAGTTGGAAAGATGTGCAAATAAATGTAGCAATCATTAATATATAAAATCAAAGGATTGAATAGATATTATCAAATAAATAGTATTCAGTTAGATTGTTTTTATTGTCTTTTGTTCAAGATTTTAGCAAACGGTTAGCACTAAAAATAGATAAGTATGCTCACATAGAATAAATTAAAACTAATAAGCCAAATCCTACTCAATCAGCACTAGTATAACCCATTTTTATGTATCCAATAAGACGACTAATGATGTAACCGATAAATAATACACCTAAAAGAAAACTACTAAAAGTAAAAATTTTCTTGATTATAGGAATAATTTTTGGTTTTGTTTCGTTCAAATAAATTTTACCGCTTTTTACATCGTTTTGAAAATTCTTATTTGCAGCAATAGAAGTAACATATAAGTCATTAAGTTTATCTTGATTTTCGTTAATGAAATTCATGATACCACCAAATTTTTCTGGATCATCACCTTTCTTTTCATCAGTAGTTGAAATTTCACTATTAGCATTAGCGAAAGGACTGTTAGTGATTAAATCAATACTATAACGATTTTTACAGTATGTATTTAATCAATTTAATTCATCAATAATTTTATTACTGTCACTTACATCCACATCAGAAGCAATAACATAATTGGTTTTAGCAGTTTCATTAAACTTGTGAATGAATTCTTTAGCTGATAAAGTAGTTTCACCTTTTGATTCGATTGTTAAGTAAATAGCTAAAACAACTTGTAGAATACGGTGAAGTTCTTGATCTTCTGCCATTGAACCACAAATCTTTGTACTTTTAAAGAGATGGGTTAGGACTGTTTTAATTTTTACTTTTATTTCGTCGTGTGAAACTTTATACATTTTCTAATAGGAATGTTTTAAGCCCATACGAGTTGTGGACTATACCTACTAATATATTATAGTCTAATGTATATAAATTTTCTAATAATGTGTCAATTTTTCTTAATGTAATGTTTTCTAGAACCATTCGATTATAAATATAAAAGTTTTCATTTAACCCTAATTCTCCCATAATTCGATAGGGATTTAACCCACTATCAATAGCAGTTTTTGTTATTTTTAGGTTAAATAATTGCGATACCATTGCATTGATGATATCATTTGGACTATGCTTTGTGACAATTAAATTTTCAAACAATGTCAACAAAGGTGTTACCCGTGATAACAATAGATGGTTAACCACATCAAAAACTATATTATCACTCCCCATATCCAACATTACTATGGCATCAGTTGTGATTGGTTTTCATCCGCAATATGTCCCAATCTTTTTTAATTCGTTTTCGATATTGAATGGGTTATTCATCAAACTTGTGCGATTCATGGCATTAAAAAAACTATCAGAAGCTTCTTTATCTGCAAAGGTTAATCCATGCTTTATTAATAATTCTTGAATTATTTTTTTATTTTCTAACTGACTTGGTTTTTTTAAAATGTTAATTTGATGGCCATTTCAAAGCGTGCTATTGATTTTCTCTCTCGCACCTAGATTAATGAATATAAAAATATTTTTTTCGATACTGTTAAATTTTAGTACTGTATCAGCATTAACTTTATTTAAAATATTTCCATTATTGATAATTACGGTCGTTTTATTATCAAATATGGAAAGTTGGTTGATATTTACCAATATTTCATTAGCAGTCAGATCTTTAGCATCAATAAATTGTATGGTAGATTGATATTGACTAATAATTTTTTGGCGATTGTATGATAACAAAATATCATCATTACTAACATAGAATGTCATATTTGTATTATATATTATAGTAAGAGAAGTAATAATTTTAAAATATATTTTGCAAAATATTGATATTTTATATATAATATAAGTGTCATGAAGTGGGAGGAAGTGGGATAATGTTATTCCTTGGAAAATCAACACATAATTTAGATGAGAAAAATCGTCTATGTTTGCCAACGCGTTTTACTACGTTACTTTCTAAAACTGTCTATGTTTCTCGTGGATTTGAAGGCTGCTTAGAAATTCGTAGCGAAAAAGAATTTAATGAATACGCTAACAATCTTTTAAAATTTTCTAATAGTTCAAAAACTGTTAGACAAGTACAACGAGTTTTTTTAGGAAGCAGTATTAATGTTGACATAGATAGCGCTAAAAGAATATTATTACCAACTGAGTTAATTGAACTTGTTGGTATTAAAAAAGAAGTTGTTGTCAGTGGTGTAGGTAATTTAATCGAGGTATGAAATAAATCTCAATATGAGGAATATATTGCTAATTCAGAAAAAACTTACGATGACGCAGCTGATACTTTAGTTAGCAAGAATATTGTTGGAGGTGCTAATGAATAATTTACATATTCCTGTTTTATTGCATGAAGCAATCGAAAGTCTTCAAATAAATGCTAATGGTACATATGTGGATTGCACAGCAGGTAGAGGTGGACATAGTGCAGCTATTTTAGCTAGACTTAAAAATGGCAAATTAATTTGTGTTGATACTGATCCACAAGCTATTGAGTTTCTCAAAACAAAGTTTAATGACTTTGAAAAAATTACTATTGTTAATGATAAATTTAGTAATATTGACAAAATTTTAAAAAAATTAGAAATTAAAAAAGTGGATGGTATTTTATTAGATTTAGGAGTTAGTAGTCCAATGTTTGATGATCTAGAACGTGGTTTTAGTTATCATTTGGATGGCCCTCTAGATATGCGTATGAATCAAAAACAAAAAATTGACGCAAAATACATTGTTAACAATTATGATTTAGAACAACTAAATGAATTATTTAGCAAATATGGTGATATTGCTAAGCCCTACTATGTATCAAAAAAGATAGTTGAAACACGTCACGTTGCACCAATTACTACAACCAAGCAACTTGTTGAAATCATTAAACAATGTGTACCTTTCAAGGAATTGAATAAAACACAACACCCTGCACGTAAATATTTTCAAGCACTACGCATTTGTGTAAATGATGAATTAGGTGAATTAAATACATTACTTGAAAAAGTTCCACATATTTTAAATAAAAATGGTACACTTGTTATCATTACTTTTCATTCACTAGAAGATAGAATTGTAAAACATGTAATGCGTAAGTGATGCGTTGATTCATCACCAAAAGAATTACCAATTATGCATACCCCTCCATTTAAATTAATTAATAAACAACCAATCAAAGCTTCAATCACAGAAGTACAAGAAAACAAGCGTGCCAGATCAGCAATTTTAAGGGGGGTGATTAAAAATGACTAAGCAAAATATCTATCCAATTCTCTCTTTTGAAAATAACGTCATTAAAGTGGCTATTTTAAATAAATTTAACAATAAGGTTAATTGTGTTTATTATGATGAATGTAAAATTGATTATGAAGTTGACTTTAGAAAAGTGGAGAAAATTAAACGCGATGAAATTATCAGTTCCTTACGTGCATTATTAAAACATGTTAATGATTATATCGAGTATGATATTGACCGATATATTATTAATATTTCAAAAGTAACTTTATCAAAAATATCAGAACAATTAGAAGATATTAGTGGTAGTGACTATGAGGATATCATGGCACAAGTACAGCATGGTGTTTTCAAAGAGACTGAAAAAAATCGACAAAAATTAATCGCTACAAGAATTACTAACTGAAGTTATAAAAATAAAAAAAACTCACATCTTTCAAAAGATCTTAACAAATATGAAAACATCAAAGTATCATATGATAAATATTGAATTGATTTAAAAATTTATAATGCAATTACAAATATCTTAAGTAAGTTTGGTCTAAGCATCATCACAATCTTAAATAATAATATGATTTTTGATATCTTAAGTTCAGAAAATAATGATGCTTTTTACGATATTAATGGCAAGCATACATATATCTATTGCGGCACAAACAAATTCAAATTAGAAACAGGGTATGATGATATTGTTAAAGCTTTAGCGAGTAAACTTAAGTTAGAAAGTGATGAGCAATTGTCGCACGTTATCAATACTTATAGCTTAATCCACAAGGAATATAAGGAATGTACAATCATTAATCACTACACAGGTTCCTACCTAGAAGCCACAGTTGTTAATGGTAATAATTTTAAAAACTGTATGAACAACGTATTAAGTAATTTCATTGGTTTAATAAAAAATAAGCTGAAAGAAAATATAAACATAAACAAAAATGTTATAATAAATATAAATGATAAGGGGTATAAGTTATTTAAAGTCCATATGTTAGAATATTATTTATATAATTTTTTGCCAAGAAGTGAAATGCCATTTTTAGGGGCACAGAATTATCACTTAATTTCTCAGGTGTATACACTTGTTGAAAATGAAAATTATTTAGTCAGTAGTGAGAAGTCAATTGTAGTTGGTAATACTCACAAAATTAAATCTAGTACACCTACTCCTGAGCGTACTGTAATCGTAAATGTGTTGGGAGGTAAACAATAATGGAAGATTTCGATAACCAAGATAACCGTCAGAATACTAAACAAATCAATACTTTTAGTAATGCAAATGACAATAGTGCTGAACAACAACAACCACCAATGGAAACAACAGAGGAAAGTGATGATTTAAGTATTTTAGATTTATATGAAGACAGTTGAAAAATAAAAATTATTGGAGTAGGTGGTGCTGGAACAAATATTACTCATCATTTATTAAAACACCATGAATGACCAGATAATGTAACAATTTGAGCTTTAAATACTGATGCTAAATCAATCAAAAAAAACTTAACTACCAAGTTAAATTGGCATCTACTTGATCGTGAGAAATTAAGAGGCAATGGTTCTGGTGGTGATTCATCAATTGGTGCCACAGCTGCAAAGCGCGATGAAGCTAGAATTAAAACAATTGTCAACGAGTGTGACATTGTCATCGTAGTTGCAGGTTTAGGTAAAGGTACTGGTAGTGGTGGTGGTCCTGAAGTTTTGCGTATGGCTAAAGAAAAAGGTATTACGACTGTGGCGGTTGTTACATTCCCTGCTGTTAACATTGAAGGTGAAGCTGCTTATGAAAATGCGCTAAAAAGTTATGAAAACTATAAAAAGTATGCTGATAGTATATGTGTTGTTGATAATGAAAAATTGATTGGTGGTGCAAAACATACTTTAACATTAGAGGAAGAATTCACTAAATCGAATGAAGAAGTTGGTGAAATTGTCAAAGATATCGTTGATATTGTCGCAACTGGTTCGCAAGTTAACATTGATTTGGCTGATCTGAAAAATTTCCTTAAAAGTAACAAACTATTAAATCACATTACCATTAAAATTCCAAACGAAGATTATAGTGCTGACCATGTTACAGAGATTATTGATATTCGTATTAAAACAGCAAGTTTAAAGAATAATTTTTCTACCAAACATGTTAATATATTACTTAATGCAAGATTTTCTGCTAATTCTCCAGCTTCAATCATTAATGATGTAAAAAATGCCTTGACAGAAATTTCCCAAACAGATCATGTAAATATTTTATGAGGAAAAGATACAATTGATGGTGAAATGAATATAATTTCGCTTTTTATTTCAAATGAAGAAAAAAATGTTGAAATCGGATCTCAACCAATAAATTATGTGGAATACTCTGATAAAGATACAACTGATAACGAAAGTAGTAGCAAGCGTAAATCTTCACGTCATAATACAAAAGGAATTAAGAAAACTATTTTAGATTTTAATGAAGATTAATTAATTTTTATACTTTTTAAACAAGAATTAATTGTAGTTCATATTTGGTTAATACCAATGCTTTTCTTAGCGCTGATGACAATAATTTTTTCATTTGGGACTTTTGTATACGAACTAACTTTTTTCACTAAATTACTTTTTTCACTTTGATTTAATTTATCAATTTTGTTAACAATGATAAAATGGTTAACAAATTTAGATTTGAAATACACACTCATTTCTTGATCTAATTTTGTGATTACACCAGCATCAATGACATGAAAAACGCCATAAAGATTAATTCTTTTTGACAAGTAAGTATCAATCGTATAACGCATTTCGTCTTTTTTTTCATTCGAATAATCAGCATAACCATATCCCGGTAAATCAACTAATCGGAAACGATCAAAATCATAAAAATTGACTGTATGGGTTCGCCCAGGTGTTTTAGAAGTAACAGCAATTTTTGTCTTTGCCAATGCATTAATTAATGTTGATTTGCCAACATTTGAACGACCAATTAAGCAAAATTCGGTAACTTGATCATGGATTCAATCACTTGGTAATAGGGCCGATTTAATGAAATTAGGCATTATAACTACGCCTGACTCTTGATTTTTCGCATTATTTGTTGAACTTGTGCTTCAGAAACTGGACGCCCCATTTCTCGATATAAAGTACGAATTTGGTTAGCGTTAATTGGTGGATTTTCAGCCATTTGTTTTTTAATGATTTTTTGAGCAATGATAAAACCTATCACTATTCCCATTACTAGCACTAACACTAAAAACATTATTCAAATTCAAATCGGCATATAGATATTATATAATATGAGTAATGAACTGAGTTATAGTTTTAGTTATTGTATTAAGTGGCATAGCTATTGTTTTAGGGCTATTGTTATCTTCGAGTGGTTCAACAGCAGGTTTAACAGCCTTACGTGGACAAGATCTTGAATTATTTAAAAAAACCAAAGATCGTGGTCTGGTGAAGATTTTACAAATTATTATGTTAATTATTTTATTGTTACTAACAGTGTTAGTTGTTTTGAATAGTATATTAGGTTGATCAGTTTCATTACCTGCCCCTCCAGCTCCTCCTGCAGGTGGAGAAGGTGGTGGTGATGACATTATCGACCAAATTCCTTCTGCCTTCCATATACTAGATGCCAAATTTTGATAGAAGTAAATTAAGTGATGCAATCTTACAAGTTGTAAAAGATGAAGGTGGACGTCCGTTACCACAATTTGTTTTATTAAAGAAATTAATTGCTAATTATCGCGATCAAGGTTTTATCGATAGCAAAGATGTAACTAGTGTGGTTGGTGAATTAAGTTCACAAAAAAAGCTTTTTGTTTTAAAATCTGGTTGTATAGTGTTAGAACAAAACGGTGGTAAAAAAAATTATGACAAGAATCGTGATTTTAAAAATCGTCCAAAACCTAACATTGACATGACAAAAACATTAACTGGTACCATCAACATTAACAGTGCTGGAAATGGTTTTATTACATTGGTTGGTGAGAAAGAATCAAAATATTATGTTCATAAAAGCAATTTAAACCATGCGCAAAACGGCGATACAGTTGTTTTTAATCCCACTGATTTTGCAACTAAAGGTGATTTGATTGATGCTGTTGTTAGTAGTGTTACAGAACATGCTAAGGGATTTTATGTTGGTGAATTCATTCTTGAGAAAGATGGTAGCTATTCAGTAAAACCAGATGATGAAAAATTTACATTAAAAATAACTTTGGATGATATCAATGGTTTGGTAAATGGTTCTAAAATTTTATTTAAAATTAATCAATATGAGAGCGAAACAGCACACGCAACTGTTAGCCGTGTTATTGGACATAAGTCTGATGTAGGATCTGACATATTGTCAATCGTGTATGACAATGGAGTTGAACCAGATTTTCCAGACCCGGTAATTGATTATGCAAAAAAACTAACATTAGACTTTGATGAACAAGCTAAAAAAGTTCGTAAAAATTTATGTGATAAACCAATTATTACAATTGACCCTGCTACTTCTAAAGATTTTGACGACGCATTTTATTGTGAAAAAAATCCAGATGGTACATTTTTATTAGCCGTGCAAATTGCAGATGTTAGTCATTATGTTAAATACAATTCAATTTTAGATGAAGAAGCTTTAAAAAGAGGTTGTTCAATATACCTAGTTGACCGTGTAATTCCAATGTTACCTCATAATCTATCCGATGATTTATGTTCAATCAATCCAAATGTAGAACGTTTTGCTTTAGCTTGTGATATGATTATTGACCAAAAAGGCGAATTCAAAGATATTAAGGTTTATCCTTGTATCATTAAATCTCATCGCCGTTTTGCTTATGAAGAAGTTAATGAATACTTTGCAAAAAAAACTGACTTTTCAAAGGAAGAACAAGCAGTTAAACAGTCTGTAGATGTTGGTTTAGAATTAAGTGACATACTTACTAAAATGAAACAAAAGCGTGGTTATGTTGATTTCGAAATCCCTGAAGCACAAATTATTGTTGATGATAAGTGTATTCCCACTGAAATAAAAGTGCGAACACATGGACGTGCACAAAAAATGATTGAAGATTTCATGGTGGCTGCTAATGAAGCAGTGACTATTTATGCTGACAAGAAGAACCTGCCTTTTGTGTACCGAATCCATGACAAGCCAAGCGAAGATCGTATGAAAACGTTTGCTTTAGAAGCGAAAAAAATGAATTTTAAAATCAGTTCTAAGATGGACGATATACACGGTACTGATATTTCTAGATGATTAGAAGAAAATAAAGATAACCCTAACATTGAATTAGCACGTATGTTGTTGTTACGTAGTATGGCAAAAGCTAAATATGACACAAAAAATATTGGACACTTTGGTTTAGGTTCTAAAAATTATACACACTTCACTAGTCCAATCCGTCGTTATCCAGATTTAATGGTACATCGAATATTTTGACAACACGACTTTTTAAAAGATACTCCTGATGCTGTCAAAAAACAATTTGCTGGCCAATTACAAAGTGATGCTGAACTATCTTCTAAAAATGAATTAACAGCAGTTAAATGTGAACGAGAAGTTAATAAGATGAAATTCGCTGAATATATGGAGAAACACTTGGGTGAGAAATTTAATGGTTTTGTTACTTCGCTTTCAAATTTTGGTATCTTTATCCAATTAGAAAATTTAGTAGAAGGTTTTTGTGCAATGCGTTCTATTACAAGTGATACTTTTCAGTTTAGTGCTACAACCAATGAAGCTGTTGGCAAAACTGGTCAACGCATTCATTTAGGTTCAAAGGTTAAAATTGAAGTGTCTAATGTTGATAAAAATACTAGAAAAATTGAATTTAAAATTTTAGAATTTCTTAGTAAATAATAAGTACTGTTATCACATAATACATGGGACAAAAAATTATGCAAAAAACGATATTGACGTCATATCAGCTAACAACATGTTAAACAATTAAAAACACTGACGTAGAATGAAAAAACAATTAGAGAGTATAGAGAAAAAAGAATATGAAACAGTTGAAATCTGGCAAGATGAAGACACTTTTAACGATAGGTATTTAAATCCAGGGTTTACAAAGGGTTATTTGGTTGTTATGCTAATTGCAATCCCATTAATCTCTATACTTTGCATAATTTATTTTATATTTGGTGAGCAATATCTTCTTTTTTTAATCGCTCCTATTTTTGTGTTCGAACTATATATTTTACCTTCCATTGAAAATTATCGTGCGTGTTGCGAACAGCAAAGATGTGACAGTGATGGAGTACTTTATTATGGTCCAAAGGCTAAACTTTCAGCTTCACCATTAGTTTATCGCTTTCCGGAGCGTCTTGGCAAAGAACTTCGGAAAAAGATGATAAAATCAGTTATTTATCTTTTATCTGCAGTAGTGATGTTAATTTTTTCACTATGTATAACTGAACATCCGGCTGATGAGAATATTTTACAGACCAAAAATATGAATATATTCTTTTCTTCTTTGTTTATACTTTTTTGATTAATAACGATTTTATATGTGTTCATAAAAATGTGAATTTTAAAAAAACAAAAAGAAATGACCATTCCTTCTAAAGCTGGAATACATTACTTAAAAAAGCGCCAAGAAAAGAAATAGTTCTAAAATATGGAAATGGGTTCAATTTCCATTCATTTAAATAGTTGTAATGCTTTAAGTGTTTTAGCGTTTGTTACTCTTTAAGTAGATTCACATTACTTAGTTATAAAGGATAACATTAGCTTTAAACCGCAAAATTGAATGACTTTT
>JAITWZ010000059.1 GCA_031284985.1 Mycoplasmataceae bacterium | reverse complement strand
GATTATGAAAAATATAAGGCAAAAAGGCTATGATTGCGATGAGGAAGGTATTTATTTATCAAATGAAAAGTAATTTAGGCTAATGCTGTTTATAAGCAATTGTAATTACGGAATATGAAATTAGCAAACTATATAATATTTATATACATAAAATATGAAAAATACTTTTAATAAAGTCAGTCATCTTACAACTACCAAGTTGCTGGTTAAAAACGGATGAGGCGGACTAATAGATAAAAAGATTAACAACTTGGAGTTGTAATGTATTATCCTTCTTCACATATAGACACTTATAATTATTGAAACAATTGACTCAAGAGCAAATCTTTTTGTTGTTCACACAACCTTACAATAAGTGAAATTAGCATGTTGTCTGAACGTTACAGCGGAGAATTAACAGAGAAACGTCATTTCAATAAAACATTTTGGACTCTGTATGAACACAATATTTTGCAAGAGGTTTATCAAAAATTAAAGATCCTAAGTACCAACACATCCCATTCCACGACAAACTTTTCGCTCGAATTAATTCCACCTCACTCGCCACAGAATGAGCGAGAACAAATGATCTTTTTTCGTGGTTTTGCTCGTATGATGAAGTTTTTTATGCAATTGTAAATTTTTTAGAATCAAAAGAAGGGAATACAATATCTACTACTTGAAAATTAAAAAGAATTGGGAGAACCGAGGCAGAAGAATATGAAAAAATTATTGATTTTCGTCTAAAATTTTACCTACCATGATATCTTGTAACTTTTCTGTGTGTACTTGGGACAGTATGTTCTATAACAATGTTGTGACTCGCATTTACTGCGCCCACTGATTCCCCTAATACTTCTCTTTCTTTCGATGTTGGTACACCATATTTTTGATTAGTTTTTTGAAGTGTGATTTCCTTTGAAATAATTATTGTGTCATTGTGAACATATTTATGGTGATTTATCACTAAAAAGAAAACTAAAATGGGTATAAAATTAGGCATTACAGCATTTTACATCTTGAATGATATAAATAAGAAAAAGACATCCACATTTATCCTTGATGACAATAATTTTAAATGTGCATTCTTTGAAGTATTAACAAAAGATAAAAACGAATTAAAGAGGATTATTGAAAAATACAAGGTGAAGGGTTATGACTATGACGAAGAAGAAGGTTTATACTTACCAACCAAAAAGTAATAGTTCATTTACGAGTAAGTGGATTGATGGTTTAATGGTTTGATGTGTTAAATATCACATATATTCACCTGCAATATCAAGCTCATAGCTATATTTACTTAAGTTTTATATCACTATGTTATAATTAATAGTATATGACTAAAAAACATACAGAAGATACTAGCGAATTAATTAGTTTAGAAGATGCTGGAACTAGTGTTGCAACTGTTGTTGAAGGAACTAAAGAAGAACCCCTTGGTTGATTAATTGATTCTGGAAACAATAAGTATCCAGTGACAATAATTTCCCCTAGAAAAGACCCCATTTTTGGTAAAATTGTTCCAACTTATCATTTTTGACTAGTGAACGGAAAGAAACGTTACGCCACTAAAAATTCTAAAAATCAATTTGTTACCATTAAAAGTAGATGGTTGGTTGCAGCAATGGTACCATTGATGTTGCTCATCGTTTTGTTGTGAATAATATTTGAGGCATGTTGTGATTACTATTATTTTGTGGAAGAACATAGCTTCATGGTTTCATTGGCAGTTTTTACAGGGTTACGCGACATGTCTGTTGCTTCTTACTATATGTGAGGTGGTGCTTCCACAATTGTTCTTATTGGCGTAATTGTTGCCATTCAATACTTTTGCAACCGTCGCATTTTTAAAGCATATGAATTGAATCCAAAAATGTATTCTTCATCACCTACACAATCATCACATGACCCACATAAACATTCTAGAAAAGGCAAATAGTTTAATATCAGTATAGATTCACCCAATTCATTATGAGTAAAATTCTAGTTGTTGGTACAGGTTTGTTTGGTTCAGCATTGATCAACATCTTATTATTTAATAAACATGAAATTTATGCTTATGGCACCAATGCGGAACAAATTAATGATTTTAAGAATGGAATTAGCGTTTTCAAAAATAAATTTTATAGCAAATTAAAGTTTGCAAGTAATGATTTAGAAAAAATAATGGAAAATAATTATGATATTATTTTACTAGCCTTACCTAAAATCTTTTTAACAGATACAGTTAAAAAGATTTTAAGTTATAATAAATGTGCAAATGCTATTTTTGTAAGTACAGTTAAAGGTCGAAGCGATATAGAAAACATTAGCGATATTCAATTAGTTCATCTATTTGGCCCATCATATGCTAATGAAGTATATAACTTTAAAACCACAATTGTAAATATTGTTAGTAAAAATGAATCAGCTCTTAAAAAAGTGAAGAAAGCATTTGACAATCAGTACTTCCACTGTGTTATTAATCGTGATCTAGTTGGTGCACTAATGTTACCATTTTTGAAAAATATGGGAGCAATTGGTATGGGAATGGTTTATAGTTTAACAGATAGCATCAACACTCGTGCTTGATGTTTTACAAGAATGCTTGACGAATTTAAAACTCTTGTTAAAAATAATGGTGGTGATGTTAATTCGTTAACTGATTATTGTGGAATTGGTGACATTTATTTAACTTGTTTACACAGTGATTCAAGAAATTTTAGTTTTGGATGTGAAGTTGTTAAACTTGGTGTGCAAGAAGCAGTTAAAAAAAATAATAGCAATGTAGAAGGCTACCAAGCTTATATTGACGCCAAACCACTCATCACTGATAAGAAGAATGGTTGTGTATTTTTAAGAGCTGTTTACAATATTTTATTTAACAAAGGTTCAACAAGCGAATTAATCGATGTTATCTTTGCAAGTTGTAAATAATAACTTGTAAAAACACATAATTTTACCATTAATTTTATATCAAAAAATAATATTATCATAATAATTGATTATGATTTAGTATAATAGAAAGTATGGTAATTGTATTAATCGGAGCTCCAGGTGCTGGTAAAGGTACTTTGTCTAATATGTTAATATCAGATTATAATTTTGTCCATATCTCAACTGGAGATTTAATTCGTGATGAAATTGATTCAGGCTCAGAATTAGGTAAAAAACTTAAAGCAATTACTTCCACTGGTGCCTTAGTTGATTCTAATATCGTTTATACTTTATTATTGAATGCTGCTGAAAAAGCAAGAAAGAAAAAATATTCAATTGTTTTTGATGGTTTTCCAAGAAACCTTGAACAGACTGAATGGTTAGAAAAAGAATGTAAACCAGATGTTGCAATTTATTTACGATGTGACCTTAAAACCGTTATTGCGCGTTTGTCAACAAGACGTGTTTGTCCTAAATGTAATGCTACCACTAATACTAGAACTGACCCAAAAGCAAAGAAAGGTATTTGTGCAGAGTGTGGAGCACAATTAATTAGTCGTTCTGATGACAGTCCGAACACTATTACTAACCGTTACCGTATCTTTGAAGAAAATAATCAAGCAATTATTGATTATTACAAAAACGCTAATATATTAAAAGTAATTGATGGTACACGTAATAAAAAATATGTAGCAGCTGTGGCGGCAAGATTATTTAAAAAGCTAAATAAGTAAGATGATTCAATTAAAGTCAGAAGATGATATTAAATACATTAAACTTGCTGCTAAAATTTGAAAAGAAGTGCGTGATAAATTGATTGCGAACACTAAGAGTGGTGTAACTACCAAACAACTTGATATTATCGCTAAAGACTATATTGAGCAGCATGATGCCACATGTACCTTTCATAAATATAACGGGTTTCCTGGTTATATCTGTATTAGTGTAAATGATCAACTAATCCATGGTATAGGGTCTAACTATGCTTTAAAACCAGGTGATTTAATTACATTTGATATTGGAGTTACATATCACAAACATGTTTGTGATTCTGCTGTTTCGTTAGTCGTACCTGGAAAAGATAATCCAACAGCTGAAAAAATTAATCAAGCAACATTGCAATGTCTAAATGAGAGCATAAAAGAAGCAGTCATTGGTAACTATATTGGTGACATCTCCAATAAAATCGAAGTTGTTGCCACTCAAAATGGTTATGAAGTTGTTCGTGATTTTACCGGACATGGTTGTGGTAATCAATTACATGAAGACCCATCAATTCCATGCTATGGCAAAAAACACACTGGTGCAGTGATTGTTGAAAACATGGTTTTATGCATTGAACCAATGTTATTAACTAAAACTTACAAATATTACATTGACAAAAAAAACAACTGAACTGTTTATGCTAATAATGGATTACTTACATGTCATTGAGAACACATGATTTTAATTACGAAACACGGACCTGAAATATTAACATTATAGATACTATAATATATATAACATGATTAGTTTTATAAAACTTTTGCCAACTCGTGACAAAGTGATGATGTATATTCTCATTATTTTTATCGGTATGCAAGTTACTTGTGATTTATATTTACCGGAGTTAATTTCAAAAATTATTGGGCTTTTTGAACTGGATCAAGTAACCAAAGAATATACTTATCCTAACCCTGGTCAAATTTGGTTAGCTGTGGCGTATGCTGTTATGGCTTTAGCTGGTTCAACTATCGGTGTACTGATGGTTGGTATTTTTAGTACGTATATTTCTGCTAATTACAGTCGTTGTATTAAGGCTCAATTCTTTAATAAAGTAATGAAATTCTCAATTGTTGACATTAATAATTTTTCCATTGCTTCATTAGTTAACCGTGGTATTAATGATATTAATGGTATCTCAAATACCTTTCAATATTTATTAAAAACAATAATTACTGCACCAGCTATGATAGTGGGAGGTGCATTAAAGACCCTATTGGGATCAACTCAAAACAACAGTGATGGTGGTATTGGGAACACATGACCATACACTTTGATTATTGTTGGTGGGGCGGTATTGATTGCATTTGTTTTTACAATGCTGATTGTATTTACACTTCAACATAGTAAGAAAAGGCAAGCAGCATCTGATGAATTAAATGAAATTACTAGAGAAATAATTACTGGTGTACGTGTTATTAGAGCCTACAACGCTGAATCTTATCACCAAGCTCGTTTTGTTAACGCTAATAAAAAATTCACTAAACATGAACGTTTCTTAACCTTATCAATGTCTGTCACATGACCATTCTTAACTTTAATTATGAGTGTTACGGCTTTTTTAATTTATGGTGTTGGTGCATATTTTATGAGTATTGGTGTAGCTTTAAGTTATAGTCAATTATTCAATTATGCATTATTGGCGACATTTATATTGCGTTCAACTGTTAATTTAGTTGAGCTTATTCGTCAATTACCATCTAGTATAATTTTATCGCGAAGAGTTAATGAAGTTATTAGATTTCAACCATCTATACATGACGACAAGAAACCAGTTATGGATTTTTCAAAACGTGGTATTTTAGAGTTTAAAAATGTCGATTTCAGATTTGCAAAATCAAAAGAAAATGTTTTGAGTGGAATTAACTTTAAAATAAATCAAGGCCAAGTAGTAGGAATTATTGGTTCAACAGGTAGTGGTAAATCAACACTAATGAATTTAATTCCCCGTACCTTTGATGTAACTAGTGGTCAAATTCTCGTTGATGGTGTGGATATCCGTAAGATTCCGAACGAAATATTACATAGTAAGATTAGTGTTGTTCCACAAAAAACTTTTTTATTTTCTGATACAATTAAACAGAACATTGCTTTTGGTTTAAATAGTAACGATCCTAATGATATGGTGCGAATTGAAGAAGCGTGTAAAATTGCTTGTATTGCCCCTTTTATTGAAAAATTACCTAATAAATACGACAGTAAAATTTCACAAAATGCGACGAATTTATCTGGTGGACAAAAGCAGCGTTTGGCAATAGCTCGTGCAATTATCTCACACCCAGAATTTTTATTGTTTGATGATTCTTTCAGTGCCTTAGATCTACTTACTGATAGAAAAATTAATGAATCTTTACATGCTAATTTGAAAGATTCAACAATTGTGATTATTTCTCAAAGAATAAGTACAATTTTAAATGCTGATAAGATTATAGTTCTTGAAAAAGGAAAGGTTGTTGGACAAGGCACACATAAAGAATTAGCAGCTAAATGCCGTGTTTATCAAGAAATCATGCAGAGTCAATCAGTTGAAGAAGGAGGACCACATGCCTAGGACAAAAAAAGTTGTTATTCCTGTTGTAAAATACGGAAAAGTCGACACATTCAAGAGAACAATAGCTTGATTTAAAAAATACAAAGCAGTTCTGTTCTTTTCAATAATTTTTGGTATTATAAGCACTTTACTAAATAGTGCTGTACCTATAATTGGTGCTTATTTATTAGAAAAGATTAATGCTATGCCAGCTAGTGATGATGTCCAAAAGGTATTTAGCGAAGTTCTGTGATTAGGAATGATTCTCATCTTTGCTTACTTATTATCATTTGCATTCCAAATAACTTCAATTATGGTAAATATTGTTGTTGGTCAAAAAGTATCGAGAAAAGTCCGTAATGACCTAGTTGTTAAGTTGAATACATTACCACTTATTTATTATGATAAAAATGCAGTTGGTGACACCATGAATATTATCTGTGGAAACTCCTTTGCAATTAGCCACTGTATTACTACTAACGTGGCTAACATTATCAATAACTCAATTCAAAGTGTAGCTGTTTTAATTGGTATGATTCTTATTTCTTGACAAATGTCAGCTGCTAGTATTGCATTATTACTTATTGCGGCAGTATTTATTGTATTTTTCTTACGCCTAGTCGGTAAATATAACCACCAATTAATGAAAGCTAATGGAAAAATGTCTGGTGTTGTTGAAGAAACATTCTCAGGTATTGAAATTGTTAAGAACTTCAACTTAGAAAAACACTATAATAAAAAATTTGATGAACGAAATGCCGAACTTAATAAGTTAGAAAAAAAATGTGGTGTTATCAATAATATTAATTCCATTGTTTTAAATTTTATTATTAATGCCGTTTTAATTGCTTTAGCAACTGTCGCTGGATTTTTAGCATTAAAATTCGGTGATCCAAGTTTAGTTTTGATATACCCATCATATGTTATATTTATTAATTTCTTAGCCGGACCGATTACTAGCATCTCGAGCGATCTTTCAAGTTTACAGAATTATATGGCCCAATCTAATCGTGTATATTCTTTGACTGAAGCTGAAGAACAAAAGGTAGATTATAAATTTCCTAATAAAATTAAAAAAGTTGCTGGAGCAATTGAATTTAAAAATGTTTCTTTTAGTTATGTTGAAAATACGCCAATTATCAATAATTTTTCAATTAAGATAAAACCAGGACAAAAAGTGGCGATTGTTGGCCCAACTGGTGCTGGAAAAACAACAATCATCAATTTGTTAATGCGATTTTATGACCCTAAAAAGGGTAGTATCTTGATTGATGGTGTAGATATTAAAACTTTGAAACGTACTGCTGTCCATGCATTATTTGGAATGGTTTTACAAGATACATGAGTTTTCAAGGATACAATTGCTAATAATCTTATTTATACCAAGAAAAATGTTACGCGTGAAGAAATGGAGCGAGTTTGCAAATTAACTAATATTGACCACTTTGTTAAAACATTACCTAAACAATATGATACCATAATCGATAATGCTGTTTCCATTTCTGATGGTGAAAAGCAGTTATTAACCATTACACGTGCTATGATCCAAAACGCCCCAATTGTTATTTTAGATGAAGCGACATCAGGAATTGATACACGTCTGGAAATAATTGTTCAAACAGCTATGGATAAATTATTAAAAGGCCGTACAAGTTTCGTAATCGCCCACCGTCTTTCAACAATTAAAAATGCTGACATTATTTTAGTAATGAACAATGGTAATATCGTTGAGCACGGTAATCATGAAACATTACTAAGTAAAAATGGATTTTATGCTAAATTGTACAATTCGCAATTTAATATGTAATTTATGCTGTTTTTTAGGTGTAATAAAACCACTTAAATTTTTTATATTTATCAATTTTTAGCACAAAAAATGGCGAACTTGTGCAATTTTTCGTAAAATTATTGTATTTTTATGGTTTTATAATATATAATATAAGTATAAATAGTATTATAAGTATATATGAATGATTTAATAGTTAAAATTGGTGATAGCGTTGTAAAATTAACTGAGACTACTGGTAGTGTGTCAACTATGGGTGCTTGTATTGGTGCAGGTATTGCTATGTTAGGTGCTCTAGGTTGTGGAGTTGGTGAAGGTATTGCTGCTTCAAAAGCCTGTGAAGCTGTTGGTCGTAACCCTGAAGTTGAGAATAAAGTACGTACAATGATGATTATCGGTTGTGCCATTTCTGAGACTTCAGGTATTTATGGTTTCGTTATTGCCTTGATTATGGTATTCTCAAAATAATCCACATAATGCATGCAACTAGTAACAAAAAACTTAAATTAATAATAAAATTAGCAGCATTAGTAATTCTAATTGCCACTGTTATTATTAGTTCAACTTCATGTGTAGATGCTGATGCTTTTACGGCATCTGCATTTGACAGTATTTATCCAAATGTTAATTTATTTATCGTACACATCGCTGCATCTGTTACAATAATTATCTTAGCAATCTGGCTTGTTTGGAGACCAACAAAGCAAATGATTGAAGCTCGTCGTGAATTAGCAATAAAAAATGTTACTGATGCTGACAATGCCAAAAAAAAAGCATATGAAAGATTAGTAGAAGCTGAGCGTAAACGTCTAGAAGCTTATGATGAAGCTCAACAAATTATTGAAAAAGCTAATCGTGATAGTTTATTAGAATATGACCGTATCATTGCTGATGCGAAGAAAACAGCTAATGATATTGTTGAAAAAGCTCATGGTAATGTCCGTTCTTTACATCGTTCACTTGAAATGGAAGCTAATAAACGAATTGTTGAATTAACTTTCTTAACATCTGAAGAAATATTGCATCGTGAAATTGATAAAAAAACTAATCAGAAAATTATTAATGAATTTATTGACAACATTGATAAAATAAGTGTTGGAGGTCGTAAACATGATTAATTACCATATTGTACATAACTATGCTGCTGTTATGAAAGAATTAGCAACTAAAAAGAAATTATATAATGCTGAAACATTACATAATTTAAAGAAATTTTACGAAACATTTGGCGAGACAAATACTTTATTAAAATATTTATCATATTATGGTAATAAAAAGGAACAAATTGAAGTGATGCGAGAAATTTTGGCTCACTATCATTTATCATTTTTTGATGCTATTTTTGAAACAGCCACAGATTTTAATCACGGATTCTTATTAATTGATATCATTCATGAGTATATTAAAAATGCTAATAAATTAGGCGCAAGTATTAACTTAGAAATAGTTTCAGCCTACGAATTAAGTTTAGTTGAAGAAAAAAAGATTTGTGATGCAATCCAACGACTTGTACAAAAAGAGGTACATGCAACCGTGAAAGTTGATCCAAAGTTGATTGGTGGATTAAAAGTACAGGGTGAAGGTTTCACTTTTGATAACTCAGTTGCTGCTAAATTAAATAAAATTTTGAAAGGAGCAAGATAGTTTATGGCTGACCGTAATGACGATAAATTTATTAATATAATCAAAAACCGTATTGCTGCGTACTCTAACAATGTACAAATTACTGAAGAAGGTACAGTACTTTCTGTGTCTGATGGTATAGCAATTGTTTCTGGATTAGCAAATGTTATGTTAAATGAAATTGTCCAATTTGAGAATAACACCCAAGGAATTGCGCTAAACTTAGAAGCAAATTATGTGGGAGTTGTTGTGTTAGGACCATATCAAGACATTCACGAAAATTCACGTGTTAAAAGAATGCGTAAGGTTGTATCTGTACCAGTTGGTGATGAATTATTAGGTCGTATTGTTGATCCATTAGGTCAACCAATTGATGGTGGTGTGAAATTTGATGAAACAATTAAAGTTATGCCAATTGAAAAAATTGCCCCAGGTGTTATGACAAGAAAACCAGTTTATCAAACTTTAGAGACTGGGATATTGATGATTGATTCAATGTTTCCAATTGGTAAAGGTCAACGTGAATTAATTATTGGTGATCGTCAAACTGGTAAGTCATCTATTGCGATTAATACAATTATTAATCAAAAAGGTAAAAATGTTAAGTGTGTATATGTTTCAATTGGACAAAAGAAATCAACATTAGCTCAAATTATTCGTTCACTAGAAACGTGTGGTGCTATGAAATATACAACCGTGGTTGCATCAACTGCTTCAGATTTACCAGCATTATTGTACTTAGCTCCATATAGTGGTGTAACAATCGCTGAAGAATGAATGAGTAAAGGTGAAGATGTATTAATTGTATATGACGATTTAACTAAACATGCCGTATCTTACCGAACAATTTCTTTATTGCTACGTCGTCCACCAGGTCGTGAAGCCTATCCTGGTGATATCTTTTATTTACATTCACGTCTGCTTGAACGTGCTTGTAAATTAGATGAAAAATATGGTGGTGGTAGTATTACAGCTTTACCAATTATTGAAACACAAGCTGGCGATATTTCTGCATATGTACCAACAAATGTTATTTCCATTACTGATGGACAGTTATTTTTACAAGCTAACCTATTCAACCTTAATCAACGACCAGCAATTGATGCTGGTTTAAGTGTATCGCGTGTTGGTTCAGCAGCCCAATTTAAAGCTGTTAAACAAGTTTCTGGTTCACTTAAAATTGATTTAAGTCAATATTATGAAATGAGTTCTTTTGCACAATTTGGTTCTGATTTAGATGAATCAACATTAAATATTATTGAGCATGGTAAACGTATTAATGAATTAGTTAAACAACCAAATGAAGAACATTTTAAATGAATCGAAGAAGTAGTTATTTTATTCTTAATTAAAGAGCATTTAATTAGATATATTCCATTAGATAAAATTGCTGACTTTAAAAATAAAATCGTTTCTGAAATTAAAGTTTTTGATTCAATTCCAGTGATTGAAAAAGAATTGAGTATTAACAAGGATAGTCAAGAACAATTGCTAGCTGATGTTTTAAATTTCTTATACCAATATGTGAAAAAAATTGATAATTATGATGTAATTTTGCTGGAAAAATTGACTGCACACATCAATAATGTTGCTCCACAAATTATTTCTGGTGTTAGTATTAAAGCTTCAACAGCTTCAGGTATTTCAAAAACTCCACCTAAACCAATTTTTGCAAATGTTGATAATAACGAACTTAAAAATAATACTGATGTGGATGCTCCAACTGAAAATAAACCCGCTCCTGTTGTTGCTGCTAGCGTAATAAAACCAACTATTGATATAAGTGTTTCAGGTGTTGAGAAAAAAATTAGTGATAAAAATGCTGTCAAACGTCAAAAATTAGAAACAAAAGAAAAAAAGAAAATTGCTAAATTAACAAAAAAATTAGAACAGAAAGGACATTTATAATGGCAACGATTGTTACAATAAAGAAAGAACTAGGTTCGATCAATAAAATTTCTAAAATTACTAATGCTATGAAGATTGTTGCAGTTAGTAAAATCGCTCGTGCTAAGAGAAATTTCTTAGAATAAATTGAATTAAACACATCAATTTATAATACTGCAAGAATTATTTTGACACAATTACAACATGATGAAATGTTAAGCAACCAACCAAAACCTAATGCGACAGGTACATTATGAATTCTATTAACATCTTCTTTAGGAATGGCTGGTTCTTTTACAATGGCTATGTTTAAAGAGTTCTTAAATAACTTTAAAAAAGAAACTGATAAAGTTATAGTTTTGGGTGAAAAAGGTTACAAATTTATTGTTAATAACTATGGCGAAGATGTAGTTGTTAAACACTTGTCTTTAAATGAGAAACCAGAAGATTTTATTTACATTAAATATATTTCAAAATTAGTTAATAAATTGTTTAAAAATGGTAATTTTAAAGATGTAAAAATTCAGTATAGTAAATTTAAAAATTCTACTTCTTTTGCTCCACACATTAGTCAAATATTACCAATTGATGAAAAGTCTATCGAAAAATCTATCGCTCAATCTTCATCAAAAATGTCTGTACAATCTTTTTTAATTGAACCATCACCAATTAATGCTTATCATCATACAATGGATATGTATTTACAATCAACAATTTATGCTGCATTTTTAGAGACAAAACTATGTGAACATTTATCACGAAAAAATGCCATGCTAGAAGCCTCTGCAAATGAAGATACTAAGATGCATGACTTGAAGATGGCTTATAATAAAAAAAGACAGGAAAAGATTACGGCAGAAGTATCATTATTATCATTAACATTATAGAAAGGAATTACATATGGCTACAACTAAAATTAAACTAGAAGAAAAAGAAAAAAAACTCGGAAGCGAACATCAAACTCGTAAAGTTACTCATCAAACTAAAAAGGTTGAAGTGAAAAAAGAGCAAACAAAGAAAATAAAAATTTCAGCTAAAGAAGAAGATGTTCAAAAAGTAGAACAAATTCAACCACAAGCTGTTGCTGCAGATGAAGCGAACGTGCAAGTAACTGTTAAAGAAATCGAAAAAGAAAACAAAAAAGAAACTAAGGGTAAAACACATATTAGTAAAAATAGTGCAGAAGATGGAGTTATTGTGGAAGTTATTGGTACAGTTATTACAGTACGTTTCCCTAATGGTAATTTACCACAAATTAATGATGCGCTAATTATTAAAAAAACTGAAGTATATCTTGAAGTGTGTCAAATAATTGGTGATGTACAAGTACGTTGTATTGCTCTAAGTCCTACTGAAGGTACTACACGTGGGATGGAAGTTTGCAAAACAGGTGGACCAATCAAAGTTCCTGTTGGTACACAAGTGTTGGGACGAATGTTCAATGTTTTGGGTAACCCAATCGATAATAAACCATTTGAAAATAAGGATCATTTAGTCCAATCAATTCATGCTGATGCTCCACATTTATCACAACAATCAACTGAGATTCAAATTCACGAAACTGGAATTAAAGCAATTGACCTTTTAGTACCTTATATCAAGGGTGGAAAAATTGGTTTATTCGGTGGAGCTGGTGTTGGTAAAACGGTTTTCTTACAAGAATTAATTCATAACATTGCTACTAATCATGATGGTTTGTCAATATTTGCCGGTGTTGGAGAGCGTTCACGTGAAGGTAATGATTTATATCGTGAAATGTTAGATTCTGGTGTTTTGAGTAAAACAGCACTAGTATTTGGACAGATGAATGAAACTCCTGGTGCTCGTATGCGTGTAGCTTTAACTGGTTTAACAATGGCTGAATATTTCCGTGATAATGATGGTAAAGATGTGTTACTATTTATTGATAACATTTTCCGTTTCTCACAAGCCGGAAGTGAAGTGTCAGCATTATTAGGTCGAATCCCTTCTGAATCTGGTTACCAACCAACATTAACTTATGAAATGGGAATGTTACAAGAACGAATTACTTCAACACATAATGGTTCAATTACTTCAGTACAAGCCGTTTATGTGCCAGCTGATGACTTAACTGACCCTGCACCAAGTTCAACATTTACTCACTTAGATGCAAAAACTGTTCTTGATCGTAAAATTGCCTCTTTAGGTATTTTCCCTGCAGTTAACGTTATTGAATCTTCTTCAACAGCGCTTGAACCATCAATCGTTGGTATTGACCATTACATTACAGCTAACAAGGTACGTTCAATTTTACAAAAATACGATGAGTTGCAAGATATTATTGCTATTTTAGGTATGGATGAATTAAGTGCAGAAGATAAAACTACTGTTAACCGTGCAAGAAAGATTAGAAACTTTTTGTCACAACCATTTAGTGTTGCTGAAAAATTCTCAGGAATGAGTGGTAAATATGTTCCAATCGCTGATACTATTTCTGGTTTTAAGAAAATTATTGATGGTGAAGTTGATCATATTGATGAAAACTTATTTCGTTTTGTTGGAACAATTGATGAAGTAATCAAGAAGTTTGGTGAAAATGCTCCAGCTAATAACAAGCAAGCTGCTCCAGCTCCTAAAAAAGATGAAACTAAAAAAGAAGAGCCTACTAAGTAATTATGAATAGAGAGTTTGATTTAAGTGTTTTGACACCAACTGGGGCCAAAATTAAAAATATTTGCTATTCAGTGGGTTTTAAATCACATGGTGGTGAATTAGTTGTTTATGCTGGATATACACCATTTATTTCAACGGTTGATACATGTGTTTTAAAAGTATTAACAAACGAGAATAAAACAATAAATGCTATAATTGGCCCAGGTTTAATTAAGGTATATGAACACCAAGTGGTGGTGATGACTGATTTTTTTCAAGCTGATCCCCAACCTAATGATAATCCAAATACTGTTCGTAGTCAGTATATTGATAAAGTAATCCAAGCAAAATTAAGAACTAGTGACCCTGCTTTTGAGGCATTACATCAAGAATTTGCTGAAGAAGTTGCACGTTTTGCTCAACAAGAGATTAAAACTAAGTAATTTTATAGATCGTATTAAAAAATCTTGCTTCCTTACTTCAAATAACTTTTAAGCTCTAACTTAACTTCACCCACAATAACTAATGTATAAGCAATACCTTAGCTAAATAATCATAAATTTAGGTTTTATTAACATTGTTCTATATTATAGTATCTCATAAGGTCTAAACAATGAATATGTTATAATAAAAATATGTGATCTATATTTAAAAAGTTTGTTTGAGCTAAAAGTGCTTTGTTATCAGGAATAATTGTCACTTCAATTTTATCAATTACACTTGCTCTAGGAAGCTGTAGTACAATTGATAAAGATGACACTGTTTATCGATTTGTACCTGAGACTTTTATTGCAATTGATTCTTATAGTAAACGCGCTACAGGATTTCGTATCGATCAGAAAGAACTACTTAACTATAATGCCATTCGCTTCCCTGATGAGGTTGATATTATTGGCCATCATGACGGAATATCTGGGTTTCCCGGTCTTGTTACTGCTGATGGTAATGACATACCGACTTGACAATCTAACGGATTTGCATACCAACATACTATTTCAGTAACGGGTGAAATATTGCCCGTTGATGGAATATCATTCGGTTCTAATAATTGGTTGCGATATGTTGACACAAATAAAGCTACTATCATCGCTGATTCTGCTTTTGCAATGTGTCGTGCTTTGAAATATGTTAGAATACCAGAGGTAACTAAAATCGGTGTTGGTGCTTTTTATGGTTGTGACTCATTGTCAACCGTAGCTGAAACTTCAAAATGTAAGTGATATGCTGTATTTTGTTTTTTAAATTGCATGTCATTATCAAACATTGATACTTCTTATGCAGGTATTACAATTTATCAAGGCGCATTTCAAGGCTGTATATTTTTAAATACAAAAGCTTAAACAACTTTGTTGATTTTTTTACTCTCATAACACGCTAATTTTGTTCCAAGCAATAGCATTTCATTTACTGAACTAACACGATCATGTGATGGCATATGTAATTTTTCAATTATAGAATCTGTTACAGTGAAAAACCCAATTGCTTTTTTTCCACAACGTTTAGCATTAACATATAAACCATATGTTTCCATTTCAACAGCTACAGCTCCTTTTGTAAGTTCTAATAATTTTTCTGGTGGATCTGGTGAATAAAACACGTCAGTAGTGTGCACACGACCAATTTTTAATTTTGTATCACCCATGATACTTTTTAGGTCACTTAATAATTCCTGTGAGCCTTCAATTACGTGGTCAGGGCAAGCAACACCACTATATTCAGCATATGAAGATTCTGAAAACGATTCATTAGCGACATAAATATCTCCAAGTTTCAAATCTTTGCTATATGAGCCACATGTACCTACACGAATAATTACTTGTACATTGTAAATAGTATATAACTCATAACTATAGATTCCAATGGATGGAATACCCATCCCATGTGACATAACAGTTATCTTTTCATTTTCATAAGTTCCAGTATAAACAACCATTCCCCGAACATCACTAATTAATTTCGCATCAGTTAAAACGTTATTCGCAATTAAAGTAGCTCGATGAGGGTCACCAACAAAAAGTACAACCGGTGCAATTTCACCAATTGGAGCGACATTATGTGGTGTGGTACTTTTGTCAGTCTTTTCCATATTTTAATTATATAAAATTAATTCCTTTTTGGCAATCTAATAGATAGTTTTGTCATTTTTTTTAACAAATTCATCATATAACTCTTTACTTTCTTCAGGGTCGATGTGCAATAACTTGACTTTAATTTTAGATGGTTTGTTTTGCAGCAAATTCATAATTGGTTGGTCATCAAAACCAATTTTCGATGTCGCGTTATAGTCATTTCCATAATAGCAAGTTTTGATGCGTGCCCAAGCAATTGCTGCTAAACACATTGGACATGGCTGACCAGTGGCATAGATTTCACAATCTGACATATCAAAACGTCCTAAATTTTTAGCTGCATCACTAATTGCTACCATTTCAGCATGTTTAGTAGGATCATTTGTTTTAAGTACTTGGTTATAACCTTGTCCAACAATTTTACCTTGACAGACAATGACAGCACCAAAAGGTCCACCAGCATTGGCTTTCATCCCCTTGTACGCCAATTTAATGGCAGCTTGCATATATTTATTCATATTATTCAAAGTCTAAGATATTTAAACCAATTTGGTCATCAAACTTACGTTGCATGTCACCCTTAAATTTTGTGACAAATATTTCACCGGTTAATGAAATCATTCCTTCATTCAAATGTCCACCAAATACTTGCATCGACTTATCACATATAGCAATATGAGCATGTAAATATACAGCACTATCTTTAACAGAAATATTACCAACCAAATTAACAATCTCCATCGGACCAGTCATTTTCTTTGATATATATTTTTTTGTTTTCAAGTCCATTAGACCAATTTTAACGTAATTAACAGCTCCAAGTCCATGGAAAGACCCACAATGAATGTTTTGCTCTGTGCACACTCTTGTTAAAGAATTCAGTATTTCATCACCTTGATCCAAACGTATAACAAAAGTTTTTGAATTAATTTTTGTATATTGCATACTGAAACACCAAACTATTTCCCTTCGTGAGAAATATTTATTTTTTGTGCCCTTTCTAATTTAATAAAATTATCAATTATGGTATCAAATTTTCAGATCGTCTGTTTCATACTATCACGCTCACGGACAGTAACGTTATTTGTACCAGCAGTATCAAAATCAATAGTAATGCAATATGGTGTACCATTAGCATCTTGACGACGATATTTTTTTCCAATTGAGCCAGATGATAAATCATATGTTGCACTTATATTAGCGTCCACTAATTCTTGGTATAGTTTTGTCGCCATTTCATTCTGTTGCTTAGTTAAAGGGATAATTGCTACTTTATATGGTGCTAATGCATAAGGTAAATGGAACACTTCACGAATTTCAGTCCCATCTTTGTTTTTGATTTCTTCGGTGTCAAATTTATCACAACATATAGCATAGAATAAACGTTCACAACCAACAGATGGTTCAACAACTTCTGGAACAATCTTTTTTTGTGTTTGTGGATCTTGAATATATAACTCTTTGCCAGATGTAGCTGTATGAGCAGATAAATCATGTGTACCACGATGTGCTAATCCTCATAATTCACTAAACCCTTGAGGAAAATTATATTGGGTATCAACTGTCCTTTTTGAATAATGTGCTAGTTCGTCTTTGGGGATTTCTTTAAATTTAATATTTTCTTTATTTAAACCAATAACATCAAATAAAAAATGTTCAATTTTTTTCAACCAAATTTCAAATTCATTCATCGATGTATCAGGGGTACAAAAATGCTCTATTTCCATCTGTTCAAATTCTCTAGTTCTGAAAATAAAATTTCCAGGAGTTATTTCATTCCTAAAAGCTTTTCCGATTTGGCAAATTGAAAATGGTAATTTTTGTCTTGAGGTACGTACTGCGTGCATAAAATCAACAAAAATTGATTGACAAGTCTCGGGACGAAGAAATAATGTAGTTTTATCATCTTCAACCACACCTTGGAAGGTTTTAAACATTAGGTTGAATTTACGAATGGGGGTTCAATTAATTGCACCACAAGTAGGACATTTAATACTGTTCAAAATACCTTCTAAAATTTCTTTTGGCGAATTCTCTGTAACATTTGAATCAGGTTTATATTCTTCAATTAATTTATCGGCACGAAAACGCTCATGGCAATGTTTACAATCAACTAGTGGATCAGCAAAATTAGCGAGGTGTCCAGATGCCTTTCATACAGTGGAATTTGAGATGATTGCAGAATCTAATCCAATCGCATTAGGGACTTTTGTTACAAATTCCTTTCATCATAAAGCTTTAATGTTATTTTTTAGTAAAACTCCTAGTGGACCATAATCCCAAGCATTAGCTAAACCGCCATATATTTCACTATTAGGAAAAACAAAACCATATGTTTTTAAAAAACTGACAATTTCATCTTGCTTCTTCATATTAATATTATATAAAAATACATGTTACAGGTAGCAAGCAGTCCTTATAAAACTAGGACGTTTTTAATAGAAAGGTGTCAACAGGGAAGGAATTGATAGTTTAAATAGGTTGGATTAATGTGTTGGATAAATAAAATTATTGTAGCACCCATTCTAACTTTAACAACATTTTTAATTCGACACATATTATGTGTTATAATTAAAATATACATGTTTAAAAAATTAGTTTCAAGAACCTCTATAGCGCTTATCGGAATTAGTACATTATTGCTACCATTTATTTTAAGTGATTGTAGTGTGGCAGTGTATCCAAAAGCGAAAATGGAAACAGCATTTAATAATGTTGAAAAATATTTAAAAGAGAATTCTACTCCAACAGCATCTGGAGATGTTGATTTTTCTTCCTCAACTAGCGACGATGCGGCACTTGCTTATTTTAATGCTAATTATACAATTGAACATTTTTATCGTAGCATCATATTTGAAAAATTATACATTTCTTTATATACATTTTCTTCAACACAAAGACTTGACCAATATAATAAATTTTACTCTCAACGAGGCGTAACAAAAGTTGTTGAATTCTCATTTGGTAGCACCGCTAATAGTTTTGAAATTAATATAGCCCTTACCTATGAACAGAAAAACGATAAAAACATCAATATGAAGTGTCGAGAGTCTATTTATTGTTTGGTGCGTTTGGAGAACCAAAAATTATATGAAAAAAGTGTTCTTTCTATGCGCGTTGATAATGAATTGGTATCGAAAAGAGAATACGATACTGAAGTAACAAAAAACGATGCTAAATTTTTTTATATTAATCGTACACCAGAGGAAGAGCGACCTGATGAAAAAGATGGTCTTGATGTAGTATTTAACTACATTACTCCTGCGTCTGACATCTATTCTCCATATCCTGAAATAATAAGTCAAGATTTGGCGTTAGGAACTGTCCAGGAAAATGGTAGATCTATGAGGCGTTATATTTTTTTATCCCCATTTGATTGAGTTAATCTCAAATTACCTAATTCTAATTAATTATTAGAACATTTAATTGATAGTTTATTTACAATAAGCAATATATTCTAGAAAAAACAAATTATTGTGGTTACTTTCTGATTGCAACATATTGTGTGAAGAAAATAATTTTTTTGGTTCTATGTGTTATGTGATATAATTATGTGTATGTTTAAGAAAATAGCTTCAAAAGCCATTATAACACTCACTGGCGTTGGTACATTACTCCTACCTTTTGTTTTAAGTAATTGTGGTAGTGCTGCAGTGTATCCAAAAGCGAAAATGGAAGCAGCATTTAATAGCGTTGAAAAGTATTTAAGTGATAATGCCATATCTGTAGCAGCTGGTGATGTTAATTTTTCTTCGCTTCCAAAATCTAACTATGATACGGCACTTGCTTATTTTAATACTAATTATACAATTGAACTTTTTTATCATAGCATTATATTTTATTGTTTCTATGTCTCTCTATATCCTTTTTCCTCAGCCGAAAGACTTGAACGATATAATAATTTTTACATCGAACATGATGTAACGAAAGTTGAAAAATTCTCATTTGGTAGTACTGCTAATAGCTTTGAAATTAATATAACTTATGTTCACTCAAGAGGTGTTCAAAATGGTAAAACTATAAAGGCCCGTGAATCTATTTATTGTTTAACACGCTTGGAAAACAATAAATTATATGAAAAGAGTGTTTTTTCTACATATACTACCAATGACAATAAACAAGTATCAAGAGTAGAACATGACACTGAAATAACAAAAAATAATGATAAATTTTTTTATATTAATCACACACCAGAGGAATATCGAACTGATGAAAAGGACGGACTTGATATCATATTTAACTATATTCCTCTTTATTCTGGTAGTTATACACCATTCCCTGAAATATCAACCCGAGGATTGGGAATAGGAACTGTTACAGAAAATGATTCAAGTGGGAGATACTATGTTTATTTATCTCCATTTGACTGAACAAATGTTCAAATGCCTAATTTTAGTAAAAAAACATCTTAGTAGTATTATTTCGGTTCTTTAACATTTAATCTAGAGTTATCTGCACATACCAACATTCAAATCCAAATTTGTTTTGTCTACTTTTCATGAGAAAGCAAGACCTAAATCCACTGTGAACAATTCGCTGTTAGTAAGTCCAGTAACTTCTTAAACCTGACTTAAATATGTAGTATAATATAGGCGTATGAGAAAAAATAAGAGTGGTTTATTAAAAAGTTTTTGCGCAGCATTATTGATCGTTGGCAGTATTTCTACTATTGCTGTTATTTTAAATAATACGGATAATCACAGTATAAACAACATGATGAAGGATAATATTCATATGTCAAAGACAACCCCCAAGATTTTAACACTACACAGGAAAATTTAAACAGATTTATTGATATGTACGATGAAATCGTTAATCGTGCAAATGAAAATATTGCTGTAAATGAAGGCAAAACTATTAATTTTGTCGATATAGATTATACTTCAATTATTAGTAATTATGATGCAGCTAGTACTGATTATGAATTGAATCCAATTCTTAATCTTTCTATTCCAAATATGAATACTCGTATTTTATGATGGAATGTATTAGTAGGACATGATGTTTATTTTAATGCTAATGAATACGCGAGCATTTCTGAAGCTATGGGTTGAGCTGGTGGGGCATTTGGTGTTGTTGGAGCTATCCTCGCTGGAACTGGTCTTCCCGGTATTATTTGTGGGGCAATTCCGCAGCCATTTTTTTATACTCCATTCCTTTTACGATTGGTTCACATGGCAGCGGTTTACACGTTTGTGTTACGTTTGTAGGCGCTACTTGAATATATTTTTAATTAAGTATGAAAAAATTTACAAATAGTAAAAGAACTCGTTTCGCTTTGATGATTATAGGAGTATTTTTTTATTTGGCGGCTATTGTTTTTTTATTGCTATATTCAATTTTTAACTATATTTCTTGGTTTTTTGGATTATGTATTACGTTCGTTCTTTTTTTTCTAAATAAACAAGCAAAAAAATCGGCTAACTAAATATTGTTAAATTAAATTATTGATAGTGCCAATAAATATGATTTTGTTTTAGCAAAACTATATTGCCCTTTAACTTGTAAACCAAATTTTACTAATGGAATATATTTTAGGGAAAATTATCACAGTTGCTTTCGGATTTTAACAACTTATACTAAGAAAATAACATTTTTGATTCCTTATATATTATGTGTTATAATTAAAATATATATGTTTAAAAAAATAGGTTTAAAGTCCCTTATAGCACTTGCTGGAATTAGCACATTAGTCCTACCTTTTATTTTGAGCAATTGTAGCGATGTTGAAGTTAGCGATGATGTGGAAGTATATCCAAAAGCAAAAATGGAAGCAGCATTTAAGGATGTTGAAAATTATTTAAAGGAAAATTCCACTCCTACAGCATCTGGAGATGTTGATTTTTCTTCACTTCCAAAGTATGACCATAACTCACCACTTCATTATTCCAATTCAGCGCTTGATTATTTAAATACTAATTATACAATTGAACATTTTTACCGCAGCATCATATTTTTTTATTTCTATGTCTCTTTATATCCTTTTTCTTCAGCAGAAAGGCTTGAACAATATAATAATTTTTTTATCAAAAATGATGTGACAAAAGTTAGTGAATTCTCATTTAGCACCACTGCTAATAGTTTTGAAATTAACATGGCTTTTGCACATGTAAGAACTGGTAAACATGGTGAAATTATAAATGTACGTGAATCTATTTATTGTTTAACACGCTTGGAAAACAATAAATTATATGAAAAAAGCACTTATTCCGCATATACTACTGATGACAATATACTAGTGTCAGAAGATGAGTATGATACTGAAATAACTAAAAATGACGGTAAATTTTTTTATATTAATCATACACCAGAGGAATACTGACAAGATGAAAAGGATGGTCTTGACATCATATTCAACTACATTCCACCTTCTTATAGTAGTTATACGCAATTCCCTGAATTATCAAGACGAGAATTTGGAATAGGAACTGTTACGGTAGATGATCATAACAACTACGGAGCTAGTGAGAGATATTATGTTTATTTATCTCCATTTGATTGAACAAATCTTAAAATGCCTGATTTTGTCTACGACGAATCTAGTTATAACTAATTTCAACACTAGTGATACTATTTTGTATTGTATTTCGACATAATACTGCTAAATGGTACATCAGAAATAAAATCATTAATTATTTTAATGACTTTGTCGTCAATTAGTGCTTTAGTGATGGATAATTCTGCTTGATTAAGTTTTTGTAGCACAAAAACTGCTAAATCCATCGTTTTTAAGTGCGGTCCAACGCCAATTCTTAATCTTTTGTAGTTTTCTGTACCTAATTGCAAATTAATGTCCTTTAAACCGTTATGTCCACCTGCTCCACCTTCTTTTCTCACACGGAGATGACCAACATTCAAATGCACATCATCACAAATGATTAAGATGTCATCGATATTAATTTTATAAAAATCAACCATTTTCTTCACAAAACCACCAGATAAGTTCATTAAAGTGAATGGTTTTGCAAAAATAAATGAATTATTGATAATTGTGAAGTGTCCGTTGAATTCGTCCTTGTCAAACACGATTCTATTGGTATTACAGTAGCTATCAATAGCCATAAAACCAGCATTATGACGCGTGTTTGTGTATTCTAATGGGTAATTCCCTAAACCAATAATTAGTTTCATTATATAATTAATTATATAGGATGAGTTCTAAATTGAATCAAGGTGTTAAGTCTTTAAAAAATATTAAGCGTATAAGTATTGCCACTATTACTGGTGCTTCTTTGATTATTGCTGCCTCTTTGGCTGCTGTTGGAGTTGGTACATGATATTGTGTTTCTAACTATGTTCCAAGTTCACAATATATTAATTCACAGCGTGTGCGTCTAGCTTTAGACTTAACGCACGTGAGTGATAACCCTTATGATATTTCTGACAATGACTTTGTGGAAGTTGAAGATAAGATGAAAAATATTGATCGCACGATTAATGCCCTATCAAGATATTTAGAATCACAAAAGATTGAAACATTCAATACTGTTAGTTTCGCTGGTTTTGATGAATTTGAAACTATTGCCTACTTAGATGTTAACTTGCCGTTGGATTGAAGTGATGAAGTAGATGAATATGGTCGATTTGTTGACAATGATAAAAAGGTCGCTGTGCCAGCAATTAACACTTATTTCAATAACATTAATTCTAACCGTATTACTTTTGTTGGTGATATTAACGTTGCACGTGATTTTCAAAGTGGTGATCCCATTTCAGGTTGAGACAAAGGTTACACTTCAATCATTCCAACTACTTCATTGTACACAAATGCTAAAAATGATATTAAACTTAATGCTGCAAAAAATGGTGTTGTAATTAAAACTCCTGAGAACGATGAAGATAGTATTACTTTTGGTCAATGAAAAGATTTTACAGAGAATGTTTTTCGTGACAATGGTAGTGAGAGTTCTTCTAAAAGCTCAACAACACCATCTTTACGTGCTGGTACTAGTACAGTTGACCCTGCCATTTATATTTTACGTGATCAAGAAACATTAATCACTAGAATGCACTATATTCTTCAAGCCCACACTGCTCATAACCGTAGTAGTGTTCATAATGCTGCTGAGTATGATGATGCTTGACGTTATTTAACTCCAAGTGAAAAGGAATGAGCTTCTGTTATTTTAAGTACCAGTGGTACTTTCTTAGGTGACAATCTATTTACTGGAACAAATTTACTTAATACTAACGTTGCTCCTGCTGATTTTGTTAGTTATACCACTAATAGTGAAATTAACCAAGGTGATGCCACAGTTAATGAGTGATATGCTAATTCCATTCAAAAATTTAATAACAATTTCTTTTATCGTTTAATTGAAACTCGCAGCACGTCAAATTCTAGCGACAATACAGGTATACAATTCCCAAGTAAAGCAGATACAAGTGATGCACTTAATGTTGTGTATGAATGAATGAAACCATATGTTTTAGGAATCATTAATAGCAAAAACTATGCTAGCTTTTTTCCTACTAATGATCCTACTAAAGCTAATTCTAAGAGTGATGAAGAAAATTTAGGTAAATGAATTCAAATTAATGCTAGTTCAAATTTCGAAGCTTCTCAAATTTATAATGCTTTAACTGGCAAATATAGTTTTGTTTATCCAATTAAATCAATTTCTAATGGACTTGAGGGTTCTAAACTTCAAGGTGGTGTGCTCCAAACATTCAAGCAATATAATAAAACTTCTGACCCATCTCTTACATTAAACGAAATATGATTTTTCCCTTCAACTTTTGATGGTGGATTCTTTAATACAATTTCAAGTTCTTTATTAAGTTCATTGATTGCATACATTATTTGTTTGTTTGTAATTGGTGTATTTATTTCTGTTATATATCGAGTTCCTGGATTGTTTGGGTTTGCAACATTGCTGGGATTAAATATATTAGCACTCTTGTGTTTTATTGTCACCGCCCATGCTTTGTCTTTTTCTGTGTTTCTCGGGTTAACCACAGCCTCGGTGATATTTATGATTGCAATACTCTCCATCCTCGAACGCACCCATAAAAATCTGGTTCTAAGTAATACGACTGCTGATTCTAGTTTTAAGAAAGCTATTTCTTCTGGTGTTTGGCCAGTAGTTGATTTATTTTTAATTACAATAATCATTTCTACATGCTTTATTTATTTTGGACCATTAAGTATTTATGAATTTGGTTTATTAACGCTACTATTCAGCTTACTTGCAATTGGCATGTTTGCTTTATGACTTGTAGCCACATTTTTATTCTTCTCTAACCAGTTGATGCGTCGTCATAAAAGATTAATGTATAACGGTTATACAGTGACTGACACAGTAGCATTAGCTCCTGCTACGATTGCTAACAATGATTCTAATTATGAAACTTCATATTTAACTCATAAATGAAAGAGTGAGAAAACTTATAAACTATTTACGAAGAAATTTGAATTCAAGAGTTTAATGGTGGTAATATCTGTAGTTTTATTAATATTTGCTGGTTTATTAGTTGCTGGTATTTTATTACAAGATAGTATTGGTGGACAAAATAATGCCATTATTAACACCGTTATTGCATTTGCGGTTGCACTTGGATTCTTATCACTGTATGCATTGATTCGTTTAAATTGAACTTCATTTTTGTCGATTGCAGCTGCTAATGTGGTTATTTCGGTTGTTGTCTTCCCAATTGCTTACTTAACTAAAAGTACTACATTTAATGAGGCGTTATGTGTTATGGCCAGTCTATACATCATACTTAATGTTTTCCTTTTCCATTTCGTTAGTAATGTTAATAATCACTGAGTTAAACATCAATTCTTAATTAAACAAAATTTACGTGACGTAATTAACATCGAAACTCGTAGTGCATATTTCTATTTTTACACACATGCGTTTTGAATCTGTTTCTTTATGTTTGTTTCATTAGCACTATTCTCGCCAATGACTTTATTACCATTGTTTGGAATGATGTTCATTATGTTTGAACTAGGAATGGTTGGAGCATACTTTACAGTTAAATTTATCATTATTTACTTCATTGAATGACGAAACAATTACCGTAAAGTGCTATATGAACGTGAATTTTTTATTGACACAAGTTTAGATCGTATTGATGAACAATTGATTGATGGTATTAACCACCATAAAATCCTTAAAATTGAATTGTAATCAATACTTATAATTTGGTAAAACCATACTGGCACACTATTTCAGTTTGCTTGAATTATGTGTTTGTTAAGTTTTATTTCAATATTAGACACAATTGTATTGATAAACGCTAGCTAAAACATAAAATATGCTTTATATAATAAGTATATGAACGAAATATTTATTTGATAAATTTCGCTACTATATTATTTTTTATAACATTCATAACTAATAGTTTAGTTTATGCATCTATTATTTTGACAGCAGCATCCACCAATCTTATCTATAAACGAAATACTTTTGATAGGAGCAAATTCGCAAATGAATAAGTTTTTTAATTGATTGGTTAAGTCATCTCCATTTGATGCTCCATGACTTGCGTATCAAAGCAAACTCACATCAATTATTGTTTTAATATGTAGTGTAGTGATGTCTGTGTTTTTTTCTTCCATATTAATATATATACTTATTAAGTTCGAAGACGGTCCAGTTGGTGGACGTACTGATAGCATCCTTTTTCTTATTGGGATTATCTTTGGTCTATTGATTTCTGCTTTTTGTATTATACTATTTTCATCAATCATACGTGCTATAAATGAATTGCACGAAGAATTGAAAAAAATTTCAGACAAAAAAATTTTAAAAGAAAGAATAGAATCTTTAATGAAAAATGGAGGTAGCCGAATGTATAAAGAATGGTATAAGGAATTGCTTGGCTACGAATATATTGAACCAAAACAAGATAAATAATTTAATAGAAAATCACCTAGTAATTTAGCAAATTTGTTTTAATATATATGGAACTAGAATCAAAAACCCTAAGCCCTTATAGTAAGTGGTTAGTATAGTTTTATCTATATGTTTCATATGCACAACTAAACTGATTATCATTTTTAATATAATAACTATGTACAACATTTAAAGATTAGGTACTTACTAACAAATAAAAATAAATCACAATATGACCACCAAAAGAATAAAGAAAAATACAAATTCTGAAGACGAAGTTAT
>JAITWZ010000046.1 GCA_031284985.1 Mycoplasmataceae bacterium | reverse complement strand
TCGATGGTTTTGCACATGTTCATATCGGTTGAATCATCTAAAATATAATATTTACAATTTCTATATGTCTGGTTGAAAGTGGCGATTGTGCTTTCCAAACAAAAATCATTGAATACTGGAATAACGATAGCGACAGTAGGATTGGCATGATCGAATTTCCCAGAAAACTGTCTAGAAATCAATAGATCTTTTTGGTAGATACGGTTATATAATATCAGTCCAATAATTGTATTTAAAAAACCACTAACAAAGAAATATGACATGATTGATGTACCGATTAATAACAGAGAATCAAAAGATATTTCACAAATTGAACGCCAATTTCAAGTCGTAAAATTATTGCTTTCTTTGTCTCATTTCAGGTAAAATGTATAGACGATGTAAGCAATTATGCATGCAGAAATTAAAATATATATACACAATTAGTCTACTTATATTTGGTAAAAAACGGCGATTTTTTTTCATGCTGCTATTATATATATTATAACCATTGATGGTCAATAATAAATTCTAGCAAAAAAGTTACACAAATATTATTCTTCATTGATTATTTTTACTCATAAACAGTTCATATTTAATGCCATGTATTTCTCGCAGTTAATTTATTTTCAACACTCAATAAATATCAGTTGAAAAAAAATATTAACGAATTTGGCATTTTACCACTATAATGTAATTGTATGGGAAAAAACTTTCAACGAAAATTATTTCTTAGTGTTGCTGCAATTAGTTTATCAGGAACAATATTAATTTTAGCTGCATGTCGTGGTGGTGAAACTAATAAATTTATTTCTTTAAATCATGAAGATAAATTTTATAAATTAAATTATGAAGGTGACTATCATTTCTTAGATATGTTAAAGTTTAAATCAGGTGTTAGTCCTAATGATAGCAATGCTATGGCATTAGGTGTGACATCAGATTCAGCAATGCGTACATTTTTATCACGTAGTTTTTATGACGACAAACAACTTCCCCTTCCTGAATGAAGTCCAAAAGCAGCATGTACCGCCTTTAATTCATTTAACCCTGATACACAATCTTGAAATTATTCACGTAATTTTGACTATTGATACAACCTTGATGAATTAGATCCTGATTTTCTTGCTGGTGAAGCTGATGAATTTGCTACCAATCCAGATTTTAACGTTAATGCTCGAGCAGCTAGTGCTGTTGTTTACACAAAACCTAAGTCTGCTCTAGAAATTAAATACTTTAAAACAAATATTGCTAAACATGAACCTGTAGAATCTTTTTCAAATGTTTATTTACCATACATCTTTGGTGATTATTCTGATCCTACTAAAGATTCTAAATATTGAAAAATAGCACCATATTTTGCATTTGATGGAATGAATAAAAACGGTGTGGCAATTGCCATAAATGTTAGTGGTAATTTAGCACAAACTAATCAAGCTAATGTTGAAGATTATGATTCATTTAACTATGACCGAGTTAATCTTAATTCATTTGGCTTTGTCCGTTTGATTTTAGATTATGCGCAAAGTGTGGAAGATGCGGTTGAATTAGCACAAAACTTTTATTTACATGACAGTTTATTTGAAGTAAATGAGCCAATCCATTTCCAAATCACTGATAATTCTGGTGATAGTGTCATTATCGAATTTAAAGAAGAATATGGTTTTCCTTCAATTGTGGTGCGACCAGAATATGTTGCTAAAGGTACAGCTAATACAACAATTGCCCAAACACCATATGTTAAAGATTATTTAAATGATACTTTAGGTATTGTTATTCCTGGGGATTTAACTAACGATTACGCTGTTACTGGAAAAGATAAATTTTTCCAAATAAATGAGAATTTTAACCATTACGATTTACGTGGCGATGAGGGATTGTATTACAAAGATCAAGCAGATTATATCGGTGCATGGTCAACACTAAATACTGAAATTATTGGTACAACTGGACTTGTATATAGTGATACAACTGAAGGTTTTTTAAGCAAAGGTATTGATGACTATGATTTACGTTGATCAGAATCATGGGGCCGTTACATGATTTGCCGTGAAGCTTTAGAGCATGTAGGCGGTGTAACTAATGACCCAATGGGAATTTTAGCTGCTGCTAGAATGTATACATGAAATTCATGATCTGTTGTTTTTGACTTGGGAAATTTTAGTGCTAAACTTGTTTATATGCAACAATATACCAAACCTGCGTACAATATTTAAATATTCCACAGTTATGTATTTATTAAAAATATATAACCAATAAATCAAAAAGTTTGTGTCATGCTAAATCACACAAGAAGTTGTACTCTAGTTACAATTAATGAAAATTTTCTAACATATTTAGTGGCACCACGTCGTAGTTCTCGTAAGATCGTTGATTTGTTGCGATTTAATTTTCTAGCGATTTCAGCAATAGATAAATTATCCTTTTCCTTAAATTGCTCGATTAATACTCGTTCTTTGTAGCTGATATGTGTATAATTCTTGTAAGTCATAGTCATTGTAGTTGGTGTACAAGCAAATTATAGGGCTATGGCCCTTTTAACATCGTTGCACTTCTAATTACAATTGGCGCTATTATTGGGGTTAACCAATAATTAACTGACAATAATTTTCACTCACTATTCGCTTCACAGATATTTTTAATAGATAACCGAATCTTATTTAATATTTTATAAAATAAGTCTCAATGAAAGGTTCGATCCAACTTGTAACTTGTTAGTTTTATGTTATTAGCAATAGCAGATTTTGATCATAGCCATTATTAATATCTTTAATTACCTTAATAAATCATCCCAACACACGTATTCACTTAGTTTGATTCGTCTTTGACTCATTAGTGTGCTGCAAAACTGATGAAAATTCTGCATAGAATTGTTCATTTTCTAGAAACTCCTTAACCAAAGCATAAGGAACGTTAAATCGTTTCCTAACATTTTCCATGATACCAGTATGTTCGTTTCGAAACAACCATCTGTTTCTTTTGTATTTTTGGCCTAGCAAGTAAAGAGTTCTACAATTTATATTGGACAGGTACGAACTGTTCTGGTACTGATTAATTTCGGTGCTATTTTAAATATTATAGTGTATGTTTTCAAGTAATGTAGTTTTGTCAGTTAATTTATTTGCAACCCAACAATTGGTGCTATATTGATTTATTTACATGTTTTCCAATTGTATAGTATAATTAATATGTATGTTGTTGAAACTTAAGAAAACTCTATTATTGTCAGGAATTGGATTAATTGCCATTGGTGCTAT
>JAITWZ010000034.1 GCA_031284985.1 Mycoplasmataceae bacterium | reverse complement strand
ATAGAACTCTTTGTACTGCTACCTTCGCCGGTTGAACTACTGTTAATCATGTTACACGACGTAACAATAGTAGAAACAAAAAGTGCAGAAAATGCGAATATTATTATAGATAAGATCTTTTTTATAGTTATCTTCATATAGTTATTATACAATATTATTATACCATACGGGTGCCATAGGTGCAAAAATCATTACTATTCGATCCCATATGTTATAATTACTTAAGTACTTAGTTATAATTATGGCCAATGTAGAGTTTTTAGCCTTAAGTGGTTTGGATGACAAAGAGAAATCATGTCTTGTCTTGAATATTAATGACAATATTTTTATATTAAATTGCGGAATTGACATCCCTAGTGTTTCAACTCTTGGAATTCAAGGGTTTGTTCCAGATTTTGCATATCTTGCAGAAAACAAGAGTAAGATTAAGGGTTTATTTATCGGAACTGCCTACTATGAGAAATTTGGTGGTTTACAGTATATGAAGGATGAACTTATTCCTAAAATTTATACTAGTGAGTTCAATAAAAAGATTATTGAGGGTGAAATCAATAAGAAATTAGACTTTGAAGTATTGACCTCATTAACGCCGATAGTTTTTAACAACATTAAAGTTACTCCCTTTAAAATTGCTAACTTTTTGCCATCATCTCTTGGTTTTATATTTAGCGTTGATGATGAGAATTACATTTACATTGAAGATGGTGTTGTTACTGCTACCAATTCTAAATTTACAAAAAATGATTTACTTGCGCTATTTCCAATAACTAATGGTAAGAAAAATATCTTATTAACAACACCTGGTATTGTTAATGTTGAAAGTGGTTTTGCTGCTCCACATTTTGACCCACAACATTTTATAAATGGAATTATTGAAGACGCTCAACGAACTATTATTGCCCTATATTCATTTGAGTTATACAAAATTAGTGCAATTTTTGAAAGCGCTATTAAATTCAACCGTCAAGTTACTTTTGTAAATAAGAAAACACTAGCATTAGCACGTGAGCTTCAGTCACAAGGTTATTTACAAAAAAATGTGAAGATTGTTGATTTTGAGAGTGTTAAGGGTAACAATAGTGTAATAATTATTGTGGATGAAAATAAACATAAATTATATGTTTTAATGGAGTCAATCATTGCTGGTGAATGTCAGCCATTTATCTTTAATGCTCAAGATACTTTTTTATTTGCAAGTAGTACTATTAATGGTTATGAAAAGAAAGAAGCTGATTTATTCGACAACGTTAACCGTACACACGTTAAACATGCGATAAAACTTGATAAGCAAATAATTGACTTTAAACCAGGTGGTGAAGATTTAAAATTCTTAGTAAGCTTATTCCAACCAGCTTATGTTATTCCAGTTGATGCGTTGTATATGAAGTTTGTGTTAATGGCTCGTGCAATTAGTGAACTTATTCCAACTCAGAAAATTTTAATTTTAGATAACGGTCGCAAGATTAAATTCAATAATGGTGTTTATGATACTCACTTTGAAAATATCCCCATCAATGCTCAACCAATTAGTTTAGAAGGTGCAATTGATTTAGCAGGCGGTTCACTTATTGAACGTAAACAAATGCAGGCTGATGGTGCAGTAGTTGTTTCATTCTTGATTGATCAAACAAATAAAAAAGTTCTTCAATCTAAATATGAAATGATTGGAGTTGGTGAGTTGAATGAAGAAAATGCTGGTGTTTTAAAAGGCATTAAAGATGAAGTTAATGATGAGTTCAATCGTACTTTAGCACAATTGGATGGTAATAGCATTCGTGAACAAATTAGAGATGTTAAAATGAATATTCGCCGTAAGCTTGATAAACAATTCCTTGCTAAATTTGAAAAACGACCACTAATAGTAATAACAACAGTATTAAGAAGTTTTAGGTAATATCTTTTTTATAAGCAAAATAACAAGCTGTTCCAAATAACAACACTGAAATCGCAGTTCATGTTAATAGGGTTGCTAGAGGAGATAACATTTGTTTAGTGGTAAACCGCTGATATTTTTTTAATTGAGAGAAGTTACGAGTTGAACCCAAACAAGACATTTCTGTACGATTACGAAAAATATATGTGTTATTAGCGTCAACAAAAGAAAAATTATCAGTTTCACACACTCGCAATAGACGCTGCAATTTATCAATAATTTTAGTAAAAGCATCTTGTGTAAAATCAATATTCTCATCAGCTAATAACCATTTGTTAGTATCAGAATCTGTAAAATCATCTAATACCCTTTGGTTGGCATATTGCAACAATGAGTAGGCAAACTTAACAATGATGGCATTCTTTTGGAAATGGTTAGGATTATCAGTATTAATAAATGCCTTTCATCTTTGTAACTTTTCACTACTATCAGTATCAAATAAGAATTCATCCACACATTGAGCATACACTGATTTCTTATTTGTTAATTCTGGAACGGCTTGATATGTTTCAACAAATATGCTCGGAAAAGAACTAACTGCTTTAGTATCATGTACATCAGATAGATAACTAAAAGTTAAATTAGTCATTTTCTCTGAGACAATACGGTCAGAGAACAAACCAAAAATAGCATCTGATGCTCGGTATATTTCTCAACTGCCAAGAATATAGAAGCGGAATGATATATCTGTTCTAGCGTCATTAGCATATGCAATACTTTGAATTAGAGGCATGTGTTCTTTAACACTAAATAATCTTTCAGTTGTTAAATGGTAGTTAACCAATGTTTCACTATCGTAAGAAGATTGTAACGGTGATGGGACACTCAATTTTTCGCTACCAAAACGGTACATCCCACATAACTGGCCACCAACATTAACTACTGATGAAAAATAATCAAATGCACTATCGTTAGCTGTTTCATCTACTGTTGCACTATCCACATAGTTAAATCATTCCCCATTCAATGTATATTGTTTCACTAGATTGCTCTGAATCTTTTCATCTCCCTCTAAAATTTGGTAATTAAAGTAATTATTCTGTCTTAAAATTATGGGTATTAGGACATAGGTAACATCACACATGACACCTGCTCCTATTGTAAATAATAAGACGATTGTCTTATTAAAGAATGCTGAGAGTAATATTGCTAAAGATAGAAACAAAGAGCTAATGATTAGACTAACGTAACTGAATACTCATAAGACATTTAAATATGATTTAGTATCAATGCCAGAGATGTTTGTAAACGGATCATAGAAGCCCAATACTGCCACAAGAACTAAAAAGAATATTAAAGCAATAAAAACTAAAATTAAATTATTAATATATAAGACAATAATCTTACTAAATAGCACTTTCATTCTACTAAGTGGTTTTGATGAAATAATTAGTGAAGCACCATTTTCATCTGGTTCACAAAAGATAATGGAACAACTAATAGCTTGCACAACACTAAGGATTACTAGAATAATACTCATAGAATCAATACTATTCAAATAATAAATCAAAAACGGTTGAATTCCTAATTTTAATGGTACAAAAATAAAGGCGACACACAAATATAAAATAAACAATGCGATGGCAATATAATTAGCTTTACGCTTCATAAGTATTGATAAGTTATATTTAATTAGTACCAGCATTATGAGAAATCCACCCGTTTATAAACGATAAATGTAACTGCAATAAGTATGACATCAAGACTGGCAAAGCTTAGACTGTTAACAACGGGGTTAGTTCCCATTTTTGCTCCATAGGTAAATGATTTACCATATTCAAATAAGGAATATGTACTCACGTGACGCATACTGAAACCATGGAAATTAAACTTTGAATAATCTGTTTCATCTAGTGTAGCAAAACCCTGACCTTGGCCATTGTATACTCAACTTAGTAGACCACTCATTGCACGATAAAATGGGATGGCATAAAGTTCATGATAATAATTTGATCAAATTGGTGTTTGTGAAAATATAATTTTTTGTGCAAATGGTGTAACTAAATTTTCAATCTTATTGTCTTTAAGCAAGAAAACTGGTGATGACTCAAAATCATATTCCTCATAATCTGGAAAAGTAAATGCCTGTTTCATTGAAGCAAATAGCTGTGTTTCTTTACAGATACGTGCGGCTTTGTCGATCACATAATTGTTAAAGCGTGCTGTTTCATTTGCTGCATCAAATGGTGTATCAATATCTAAAGCATCAACCATTTTCACATTTAGGTCTAGATTAGAAGTGGTAGTGATATCAGTGAACAATTCAGCAATTGTTTTTTTATTGACGAATAAAAAATGCAATAGTTTTTCCATATTGTTAGCTGTGCTGCTATATTGTGGGGTAAATGTTCCTTTCATATTGGCAAACAAACTATTAAGTCGATAAGTACCTTTATCTTGAATAATATCCATATTTATATTATCGAAGAAAACTGAATTTGGTACAGCTGTTACACTATCTCCTCCTAAAATCATTGTGAATATATAATCAAATATTAGTTGCTCGTATGGAGAATACTTAATATCTTTATAGTAATGTTTAGTCTTTTTAGCACTATTAGATGTATGACAAATTGAGTAAGGGGCATCTGGTATAAGTTGAACGCTATTATTAAAACCTGTTTGGCCAATCAAAATCTTTTTATATACAGCAGCTGCTGCAGTTTCAATATCTCCCACATCACTAGCATTGAAGACTGGTATATCATTAATAGTTTCACGTGTGGGGACTCAATACATTAATGGTTGGTCAGCATCATCCAATTCTAGTAGCCGTTGTTTTATAATATAACGACTGTCGTGGTAACCTCCAAAAAAATCAGCAGCATCATTTTCACTATAGTCTCTTAAATTCATGAAATTAGCATTATAGATTAGACTTGTGACCTTGGCAATGTCAGTAATTTTGTCATACTTTTTCCACACTTCTTTTTCTTCAGCAAAATTACGTGGATATAAAAGGTCTACGTCAATATTGTCCTCGGTATCTATGTTAAGAATATCGCTCTTATAGATTGATGAGAAGTGTGTTATTTTTTTATTAGCAAGGATAGCACTTCTTGTATTGCAGACATATCCTGAATCAAGCATAACAGTAATAGGAGCAGGGGCAATAATAATTGCTGCCATTGTATAGATGCTGATTGTTACAGCAATTGAAATATTAATGAGTATAGTTCAGATCTTATTTAATTTGATTGAAACAATAATACCAATCAAACCAAAAATTGATAGCAATAAAAAAATATATATAAAACTTGAAAGAAATAAAGATCAGACATCCATGGTTGAAACTTCTTTATTAATACCAGTAAAAAAACTCATAGCAGCAACCAACAATGTCATTACTAGAACATATGTAAAAAAACCAAGATATTTAGCAATCACCATTTTTTGACGGCTAATTTGCTTGGAAGTAATTATTAAATCTGATCCATTCTCTCATGATTCTTTAAATATAATTATGGCTTCAAATGAGGCAACAATACTACCAAGAAAAATGAATAGTTGTTTAATACTGTTCATTGTTCATAAGCCAAAGGGGTGTGTATCAACAGCATAAGGGATGACAACAAATGCTAAAATTGCTAGTAAAAGGTATATTGCAACCAGCACCCAAGTGATTGTTCTTTTAAATATTGATACAATAATAAATAAATAATAAATACCCAATGAATTAAATAAATGCAAGTTATTGTTATTTTTCATCAATAATTTGAGAAATTGAAATATTACCTATCAACAACTTCACTACGACCATTGTTCCTTGCAGATATGAATTTAGAACATTGAACAATATTTAAAATAGCAGCTATAAGACTAAGTGGAAGGAAAAGAATATTGAATGCTAATAACAAACCAAACAATCATGTAGGTCTTTTTTCTTTGTTAGAGTATATTGCATAAACAACATAAGTACCAATGAAGTAAACAAGCAGAGAAGAATATACAGCTATAAGAACATTCTTAATTACCTTAAAAAATGAAATTAATTCATCTTTAGCTTGAACGATTTCGACTTCAGATGGGTCCACTGACTCAGGATCTAAAGAAGAAATGAAGTCAATAACAAAGTCAAATAGAAAAAATGCTACACATAATCCTAAAATACATGATATTGAATTCAAGATCATTGCTACCAAACCGCAAGTTGCAGATACTTTGTAATCAGGAAGATCGGGATTGCCGCTATCTCGCGGGTTATAATAACCACTCATATGTATATTATAATATATTTATAATGACTTATATAACCGGTGGAAAGCCAGGGACTTGAATTGTAGTGGTATCCATAATTCTTATTCTCGTTTCAGCATCTTTATATTTGCTGCGAGTTTGTTTTGATTTTTCTGTTCTTAATTGGTGATATATATTTTCACCATTATTTCTTGAAGCGTTATTCTTAATAATATATTTTGCTATTCCAATCCTGATTCCTGGCAAAAAAAGAAAAACACGTATTATCTAACAATCATTCATATATTGTTTTTATTTTAATAGGTATGATAGCTTTCAGTGCTGTTGGAACTTGCTGGTCTTGGAGCTGATAAAAATTTAGAACATTGAATAATATTTAAAATACTAGTTGCAAGAGAACCACCTAAAATCAAAACACTTGCTATAAGTATTAAAATGAACAATCAGATTGGTCTATTTTCTTTATTAGCATATGCAGCATAAATGGCATAAGTACCAGTATAAAAAAGAAGAAGAAAAATAAATAAACATATAAGATATACGATAAGGAAGGTGGCTGTATGTTGAGTGTCGAATTGGGCAAGTACACCAACTATACTCAGCACTAACATACAATAAACTATATTTAATATCATACCTATTAAACCACAAACTGTTGATACTTTATAGTCTGGTTTGTTATAATCGCTCATATATAAATATTACTTATATAGTACTTTTATCAAAAAAATAGAAGCAATGTTTTTTTCGTGGCATTGTAACTGCTTTTTTAATATCAACAGTAACTAACTTATTGTTACGAAAACCAATAGCTACATTTGTAACATTTTCCTTAATGCAAGTAATGGCATGAGCTCCAAATAGCGATGACATGAAACGATCGTTAGCAGTTGGTGTACCACCTCTCTGGATGTGTCCTAATGATATAGCACGTGACATCTGGTTATTTGTTAGTTTGCCAACTTCTTCAGCAATCGCACTCAAGGTTGGTAGTCCGTCTTTACCATAAATGTTTTCTGTAATCACAAACATTACACCACGAACACCATTCTTAGTAGCATCATTGGCAATTTTAGCAAACTGTTTAGCATTTAAAACATTATCACTTGTAACAACATACTGTGCATTGTTAGCAATACAAGCACGGATAGCTAATTCACTAAAATGACGACCCATAACTTCCACAAAACATATTCCATTGTGAGACTCAAAAGAATCTTTCAAAGCGTCCATATTTAGGATAATTTGATTCAAACAGGTGTCAAAACCAATTGAATATTCTGTTGAAGAAATATCGTTATCAATTGTACCTGGTAAAGCAATAACCTTAGTTCCAAAAGTAGATAGTTTATAAGCACCATTGTATGAACCATCACCACCAATTACGATTAAGACTTCAATACCATTTTTCTTAAGAATCCCAGCTGCCTTTTCCTGATTTTTTGGTTCCAAAAATTCCAAACATCGTGCTGAACCAATCATTACATTACCACGATTAATATAAGCATCTAAATCAGCTGCTACGGCTTTTTTAAAATCACCACGAAGAACACCACAATATCCATCTTTTATTAAGTATGGCTCTAGGTTGTTCTTATACGCTTGTTTAACAATAGCAATAACTGTGTTGTTCATTGCTTGACTGTTGCCGCCACTAGCGATTATACCGATTTTTTTCATAATTATTTTTTAAGGTTAGACATCATGCCTTTTTTATAAGCTTCTACTCCTGGTTGATTAAAAGGATTAACACCTAATAAATAAGCATCAATTGTAACGACCATTGATAATCACATTGATAAATAACCGTAATTATATTCGTCACTGTGTTCAATTTCAATCACAATGTTATTTACTTTACCTTCATTAGTATGAGCAGCAATCGTTCCGTTAAATGCTGCTTTATTAACAAAGTCAAGTGTCTTATTATTTAAGTATTCAAAATGTTCATCATTTTTAAAATTAAGTTTTATTTCTTTATTTGGCTTTGTTACTAATACAGTAAGCTCATAAAAATTTCTAGTTCCATCTTGAAAATATTGACCTAATGAGTGTAAATCTGTCGTAAATAGTGAACATGTTTCAAATAGACCTTTTTTATCTTTACCCTCTGATTCACAAAACATCTGTTTCCATTGCTCACCTAATGCCAATAGATGTGGATCATAAAAATTGACATTTTCAAAGGCATATTTTTTATTTGTGTAAAGATAATGTCTAATAGCAGCATAACGCGCAGCAGAGTTTATTTCTAAATTAGATGATATAGTATCTTTATATGCATCCTTTGCACCCAATAACATTTGTTTTCAATTTAATCCAGCATACATCATAATAAACATACCAACAGGCGTCAACATACTAAATCTACCGCCAATATCATCAGGAATAGGTAAAGTGCATCAATCACTATGCTTTGCTTGCTGTAATAGTGTTCCTTTATTAGCGTCAGTTATTGCTACTATATACTTGTTAACATTTGAAGGACCAACAAATTTCGCCAACAAATCCTTAAAAATTTTAAAACCAATCGCTGGTTCTAATGTAGTGCCAGACTTAGATATAACAACAATACCAAATATTTGTTTTGCTAATTTGCGACATAAACCATCAATATAATCAGAAGAGATGTTGTGTACTCACTCAATAGTTACATTTTTTATTGATTTATAACACATATCAATAGCAGCTTTTGCTCCTAAATAACTACCACCAATACCAATTACGACTAATTTAGTAATTCCTAATTTGTTTCATTTAGAAACTTGTTCCTGCATTTTAGTAAGCAATTTCTGATCATAATTGATTGGTAACATCCTTCAACCCATTCAATCATCACTTCCAACAGCTCGTTTTTCTTCAATATCGTTATAAATCTTATTAACTTTATCTTGATATAACCCAATTAACTTATCGGGTTTAATATCAATCAGATTATTAATGTTCAGCGTTAATTTATTGCCCATACATATATTATATTATGTGTATTAGTATTGAATGGAAAAAATATTGCTATTTGCCTACATTAGAAGCAGCAATTCCACTCGTTTTAACCGTCATATTTTGCGAATAATGCTGCATCTTTGTCAAAAATATCTGGTTAGGGTATTACTCCAATCTCTAATTTAGGAAATGTCAATTTTAAAAAATACAGTTGAATAGCTATTTATTGTCGGTTTTATGAATAGGTTTCACATAAGGCTTTACCCAATATAAGGTGATGCGTTTGATAGCAAAAATTACTCATACAACACCATATATAAACAAAAAAATTAATATTATAAAGGTTATTATAGTTTCGGGATCAGAGAAAATTCAAACAAATGGTGATACGTGTGTAATAATACCCACTACAATCATAGCAGCTAACAACCCAAGAACCAAAACAAAAAATCCTATAACACCTAAAAGTGTCCACACATATTCTCGTTTGGACATTTTATATATTAAAATTTCTTTAAAACCTTCTCAATCAAGCATGTTATAATTTCATAATAATTATACAATGTTCATCAGCGTTTCTAGCACAGTACAATAGTTATTTATTATCAGGTTTCTGGTCAGATTTCACATCGGGTTTTTTGTTATATAAGATAACACGTTTGATAGCAAAACCTACTCATATTGAACCAATTATAAACAATGGGGATAATATCCACAAACCATCTATACTAAATAGTCATATGGATATGGATACACCGAAAATTACATCTGATATAATTAGCCCAACTAACATTCCAAAAACCAAAATAAAAAATCCGATGATTCCTAAAAATGTCCACACATATTCTCGTTTGGACATCTTATATGTTAAGGTTTCATTAAGGGATTTTCAAGTAATCATGTTAGATTAGGCCCTCGAAAGTGGAGAGCCTGTTAATGAAATTATATAATATTTATCTTTTTCAGCTTTCACTTTTTACTCATATAGTAGTTTTTTTTGTTAGGGTTTTTTCCTCCGTATCAAGATTTTGGGTCTGACGATACGAAATTTTTCTCCCCCTCTTAAATTATAAATCCTTACTCAGTAATAAATAATTATTGCGTTTTGATTCCTTATTCATAACTAGCCCATTATTAACAAGTTCATTCCCGAGGTTAAGAGCAGACTCGCCAGCTAAATACCTTTTTACATACGATAAACGCATCTCTGGGGTTAGTTTTACCAAGTGTGTCGGTTGTGCTCTCGTT
>JAITWZ010000042.1 GCA_031284985.1 Mycoplasmataceae bacterium | reverse complement strand
AAGAAACACCACGTTCACTTATAATTCCCTCCCAGTGAGCAAGGAATTCAACAATCACATTTGCTAATTAATTGTAATATCGCTCTAAATTTTATATATATTCACACAATTTACTCCGTAATTACACTATCTTTACATATTTTCCAAGAGTATGGTATAATAATAGTGTATGTTGCTAAAGCTTAAGAAAACTCTATTATTGTCAGGATTAGGATTAATCGCCATTGGTGCTATTAGTCCAGTTATTGCTTCTTGTTCTAAGAAATCAAAAGTTGATGCTGTTCAAGAACCTATATATGATGCTGCAGTAGTTCAGAGTTTATTTGAACAATTTGTTGAGAGTTATAGAGCTCTTGCCTTGAGTAAAGGTTTTGATGATATTCAAATTGAAAATGAGATTGAACGTTTTGAAACACAATATGAAGAACAAAAAATAGAATTTGCTAGTATTTACTCTGAATCTGAAGTTTTTGTTGAAACTGCTAAATGAGTAAAAGATAAAGCTGCTTCATATGATATTGTTTTAGTAGAATGATCAAATGTTGAAAATAACCGAGTAGCTATGCGTGAAAGTGCTTTATCTAATGGTGGTTATAGTGATGAAATTACATATGCGGCTAATCTTCAAGATGATTTACTTGACCAAGGTGTTGATAGTAATGAGAGTTTTAACGATTATGTTGATAATGTAGTTGACTATAGTGCACAAGAAAACTCTGCTTTTTTATTTCCTCGTTCTCATGGTTACACTTTACGTGCTTCAAAACCTATTAATAGTAAGGTAAACGCTGTTGCTGCTAAGGCTAACTTGCTTTCTCAAACTATTGGTACTTTTTTACAATTAAGTGAACAAAATAATATTCTTTCTTATTTTGCTACTAACACGATTGATTCTATCTTTGAACAAGACGGTATTATAACTTATAATTCTAATGGTGCTAAGCTTGATTATTCTCAAACTACTACTCAAATTGTTGGTGAAGATGGTGTTTATCTTAATGCCGCAGACACAGCATATCGTATTTTAACTCCAACTGCAGCTGCTGCTTTATTTAATTATTCTTATCTAGATTTTGATTTGGGTGATAATGTACGTTCATCTAAACCATTTGACGGTACTAAGATTTTTAATGGTAATACATATTCAGTTCAAATTGCTTTACATGTTCAGTCTCCTAACAAAAACAACGCTAGAAGTGGAAGATTATTGAGTTTTAACAATTATGAATCTTTAGTTTCAACATTTGAGTATGACGTTATTGTAACTGATACTAAGGATAAATTCTCTATATTCAAAGATGATAATAAGACAAGATATGAAGATACTGATTTAGAACACAAAATTAATTATTTTAGTTTGGTTGGTTCAAGAACATTACAAACTCCAATACCAGCTGATATTTCAACTGATCATGGTAGTGATTATTTACGAGATACTTTGAAATATGCAAATACAATAGCGTCAATTGTCAATGCTTTTGGTTCTACATTCCCTAATATTAAAAAAACTGATCGTGCTTCAAATGGACGACCAAAAGAAGATTCTAAATTAGATAATGAATTGGTTGAACGTTTTTATTATGCTAGTTCTGCTCCTCTAGGTACGGATGAAGTAGATTCTTCAACAAGTACGGATGAAGTAGCTTCTTCAACAAGTTTTACTGAAAGGTATGGTAGTAATGGTGTTATGGCCAGTGTCGTTGGAAAGTGATTAAGTGTTGAGGATGCTGATGCAGCTCTTCGTTTACAACTTAAATTCAATAATTCAAGTTCTATGTTTGCAAAAGAATACATTAATACGATTGCTGATCCTGAACTTGACCCTACTAGTTTGAAAATTAGTGAAGTAAATAGCTTTTTAAAAGATGTTCTTGGTGAAGGTATATTGGAATTTGGTATTAAAATTGAAGATGCTGATGATAACTCTCCAACCAATGCTCCTGGTTCTGATGCACATGTTAAGCTTGGTGTGTATCTTGCGTCTACAAAAACCGTAGGAGGCGAAAAACAATATACTCCAATTGTACCAATTGCTACGCACAATAATGAAACTACTCAATATGATGAAAAATCAAATTTAGAATCAATTGGACAAGAAGCGGTTTCACACCCTAATGAATATTATAAATTATACTTCCCATTATTTTTAAGCGAATCTCAAGCAGCAGATACCAAATTTTGTAATGATTTATTGTTACCAGAAAATTTGGTAAAACATCAGAAAGTTATTGATTTTATCAACCCTGATAATGTTCAAAAACTTGCAGAAAAATTAGATGAATTATATACACTTAATAAAACTTATTGAGCTTTAAGTATTTCAATGGTTATTTTATATGGTCTAAAAGCTATATTTGATGCCATCACTATTGCTTGTTCTTGATTTAACCCATTTTCACTTATTTCTGCTATTATTCAACTTGCATCTGATATAGTTTCAATTGTATTCTTATCTATCCAAATTTATGATACAGGTGAAACAATGGAAAAACTAGAGAAATTTTCTAAAGTTTTTAACACATATTTAGCTAAAACTCGAGAATCAAGATGATATGGTTATATGCCAATTAAAGGTAATTATGATGCATATACAGGCCAATTGAATATTTTCAAAACTGCTTCGGGAATCGATAGTCTTAACGCTGCAGCTAGAGCGCACAAATATTACAACGATTTTATGGACGGGTTGTGTGAAAACTTGTTTGATTTTGTCAATGATTCTATTAGAGACGCACTTGATATAGATCCTGAATTTGATGGTGGTTTTCAATGAAATATGTTTAAAGGCACAAATACAGTAGCTCCTTTTGTTGTTGGTATGGTTCTTAGAATAGTTGCATTAATTCTTTTAAATGTGTTCATTAAGGTTGCTGGTCTTGCTCTTAAGGTAGCAGGTGAAATAGTGCAAAATATATGATTAGCTTTTGATTCACTTGCTGATCTTTCAGGAGAAATTTTGATTCAATTTTCAGATTCTGTTAAATTCATTAATAAAGCAGCTGCAAAGATGACTTTAAAATATTTATCTTCATCTGATAAAATTGCTGAATTTACTGCACGTATGGCTATTGTTAAACCAATGATGAAAATTTCAGGAATTGCTGGTGTTATTCTTAGTGTTATGGATATGTTATTCTCTGTTGGATATGCAATCGCTGTGTCTGTTATTGCGGGTGATGTAAATGATTTACTTAAAGGTCTAGCATAATAACCCTCTTGTTATAATCTAAATCCATATTGTAATTTTGTATTAGGTAGTAGTTGATTAATGTACTAAAATATATAACTAGACTAACTTTCATATCACAAATGATATAATATAAATATTGTGTATAAGTTTCTTAGTTGAATAACATATCTATTTTTTGTACCATTTGTCTTAATTGCACTTGGTATCAATGTAATTGTTTTAGCCAATCGTTCTAATAAGTATCGTACTAACAACAACATATACTTACCTGAACAGCGTTACTGGTGGATTATGAAGTTTATTAAGAAGGCCTTTTATGTTAAGCGAATTAAGGTTGATGCTGAAGGATTGGATAATCTTGTAAAATCACCGATGTTGATTATTGCCAATCATAAATCTAATGCTGATTCGTTAGCGATGTTTAAGGTTTTATATGCTCACCGTAACTCTAAACACAATAAATTTGAATTCGTGTTTATTGCGAAGCAAGAATTGTCGCAAAAAAGATTTTTAAGTAAAATACTTAATTTAGCTGATGTCTTATATCTTGATCGTAAAAATCCACGTCAACAAGTAGGTGTTTATAATGAGGAAATAAGACAAGTTAAGGAACAAAAAAAGTCTATTGTTGTGTTTATTGAAGGTACACGTCATTTTGGTGACCAATTTGGCGAATTTCACCCAGGTGCGCTACGTCTAGCTTATGATACTATGATTCCAATCGTTCCAATGGCTATATATGGTTCAAGTGGGCTAATGGATTCTAACAAAAGCAACATTGATAAGCATCGTAAAATTATGTTTAAGATCTTTAAACCGCTTAATCCTTATGAATTTAAGCATAACCATACTCAATGACTAGCAGAGCGTCTACGTGAGGATATGCAATCAGCTTATGATGAAATGGCTAAAAAAGCCCGAGCTAAAAAGAAACCTTCTGGCACTAAGTAGTGTGGCATGTGACCTATGAACCACTAAATTGTGTGTGGAATAGTTCGTAATACGTACCTTTTTTTGCTAATAACTGTTCATGTGTCCCTTGTTCACTTATATCGCCATTTTTAATAACCAAGATTAAATCAGCATCTTTAATAGTTGATATACGATGAGCAATTACAAACGAAGTCTTGTTTTGCATTAATTTATCCATCGCTTTTTGAATTTTCATCTCTGTAATTGTGTCAACATTAGAAGTAGCCTCATCAAAGATGATTAACCTAGGACGCTTGGCAATTACACGCGCAATTGTTAATAACTGCTTCTCACCATTACTCATGTTATTGAATTCATCAATAACTGTGTCATATCCTTGGGGTAAGGTCTTGATATAGTGCAAGATATTAGCATCTTCACATATTTTGTCTAATTGCTGCTTTGAAACACCACTAGAAGTATATAATATGTTGTCACGAATGGTACCTTTAAAAGTTCATGTGTCTTGTAAAACCATTCCAAACATGTTACGTAACTCCAAGACATTCATTTTGCTAATATCAATGTCATCAATTGTTATTTTACCACTATTTATTTCATAAAATCTCATAATTAAATTAACAATAGTGGTTTTTCCAGCACCGGTTGAACCAACAATCGCAATTTTTTGTCCTGGTTCTGCCTTAAAGTTTAAATTTTTAATTATTGGTTTGGAGTTATTATAACCAAATTTAACATTCTTGAATATGATTCGACCCTTGATGTCAGGAGGAATGGGAATAGTATCTTTAGTATACACTATTTCTTTCTTATCTAAAACATCAAAAATCCGGTGACAGGATGCACTAGCACAAAAAATGCGATATAAATTATCAGCTATTTGAGTAATTGGGTAATTTAGTGCATACACAAAGATAATAAATGTCGGAATCATAGCTATTAATAATATTGCTTCATCTTGTGGTAATGTTGTGGCCACAATTGCTGCAGTTATACAAATAGCCATCTGTCCAGTAAACTTTCCAAAATTGATGACCACATGAAACATTGATGCCCATGTTCGAGCAACACGTGACACATGGTATAATTGATTATTTTGTTTTTCAAATTGTTGTTCAACGCTCGTTTCTTTATTAAAAGCTTTAACAATTAAAATACCAGAGTATATTTCTTCAACCATTCCACTCATTTTTCCTGATAATTTTGCTTGCTTAATAGAACTTTTATTAGAGTTGGGAATAAGAATAGACAATATTATCCCACTAACAATTAACACAGCAAGACACGCTAATGATAACTGTCAAGATGTTAGAAACATCGCAATCAATAAACCAATGGTAAATGCAATAACACTAACAACACTATAAATTGGATAAAAGTAATCTTCAGCAATAACATTACAATCCGTAGTGATAGTATTTAAAGTATCTCCTGAAATTGTTGCATCAAAATGTTCAAGTGGAAGCTTATTTAGTTTAGCATTAAGCAACTTCCTAAAGTCGTTAGCAATTTTATTGCTAATGTGATATGTTTTTATCGTTACAAAACTATCTAAAATTAGTACCAATACTTGACATGATAAAATTAATAGTCCCAATAAGATAATTTTATCTTCAATTTGATCCCAATTATGCTCTGTGCCACCTCTAACAATATTGGCAATGAAATCTTTTAATAAAATTGGGCTGATAATGTAAGCTACGGATGAAATAGCAGTTATTGAAACCAAGACAAAATATCAAATCACATTTACTTTTCGATATTTTAACATACGAATCAATGGCGATATTAGTGGTTGTTTATTTTTGTTTTTACTTTTCATTAGTTGCTACCTCCTTTTGCTCTAATTGACTTGAAGTAATGTCACAATATAAAGGGCAATTTTTAAGTAATTGTTGGTGTGTTCCCATGCCAATAATTTTTCCATCGTCTAAAACAATAATTTTATCCGCATCCAAAATAGTGTTAACACGTTGTGCCACAATAATTTTAGTAACATGTTTGAATTTGTTCTGTAACTTCCCTCTTAATACCTTATCTGTTTTGAGATCAAGTGCTGAGAAACTATCATCAAAAATTAGAATTTCAGGATTAATAGCTAATGCCCGTGCAATTGATAACCGCTGCTTTTGTCCACCAGAAAAATTATTAGCATTCTGTGAAACTACGCTGTTATATTTCATTGGTAAAGTGTCAATAAATTCCAAGGCTTCAGCATTACGTGATATGAAATTTAGGTGCTCATCTTGGGGTGGGGTTGATAAGCCATAGGAGATATTTTCCTTAATTGAACCACTAAATAAAAAAGATTTCTGTCCAACATAACCAATTTTGCTACGTAACATCTTTAAATTAATTTTTTTTATATTGACATCATTTATTAAGATTTCACCTTTTTTAGGGTCAAAGAATCGCGGTATTAAAGAAATTAGGGTTGATTTACCACTACCATTTGGTCCAACAATCCCCAGTGTTTGCCCTTTTTTAATCGTAAATGAGATATTAGTCAAAATGTTTTGCTCACTACCCTCATACTTAAAATTTACATTTTTAAATTCAATTTTCCCCGTTGTGTTAAATGATGTTACTGGTTTTAATGGATCTTTCATGTCAATTTTTAAATCCAAAATTTCATTAACACGTTTTATGCTGACAATTGATTGTGGAATCGATACAGAAGAAATTAACATTAATGTAAAACCCATTAAGATCGTTACTCCCAATTGACTAATCTCTAATAAATCAGCATATGTAAGTCCAATAATAGCATCTTGTTGATTTTTCATAAATACTCCACCAAGTCAATAAATACACACTGGAATTATTTGGACGAAAAAATCTGTTACAGGCCATGTTAGTGAAATATAGGTGTAAGCGCTAGAACGGTGTGTTTTAATATCATCAGAAATTTTATCAAACTTTCGCATTTGAAATTTTTGTGCATTGTGTGCCCTTATTACGCGCATGCCACTAATATTTTCTCTACTTACATCATTTACTTGGTCATTTAAATTTCTTAATTTCATAAATAGTGGAGTATTTTTTTTAAACATAATAATTGTTCCTAATGTTAACAATAATAATGCACCACCAATTAAAGAGAATAGCCATCAGAAGTTAGCGTGGTTACTAAATTTTACAAATAAAAATACAATACCACCAACCATTGTGATTGGAGCAATTAATCCTACACCTAATACAGACTGAATACCAGTTTCGGCAATTTTACAGTCTTCAATTGTTCTACTGATTAAACTTGGAACTGTGATACTATATATTTTTTCAATTGATAATTTATTAACTTTTTTAAATACTGCAAGGCGCATATACCTTGCACAATTGGAGGATATATAATTCACTAGAAAAAACACCACAATATCAATAATTATTGAAGCTCCAACATAAATAGCAAGTATGATACTGCGGTTGCGAACATCACTAAGTACTAAAGTTGTTGGTGTGTCAAACAATTTAATTAAGTTTCCGATCTGTTCAGGAATCAGTATTGTACAATAAACTTCGAAGCCAATTCCAATGAATGTTAGTAGAATTATATAAATAAATTTTTTAGGTAATAACTTGAATGGTCGAAGCATAACATGGGCACTAATTTAATTATAACTATAAGATAAATTACCACTGAAAAATTAAGAAAATACTATGAGTATTATGCTAAATTAATTAGCCTCAATATTAATAGAAAACTTAAATAAACGTGTGTATTTTTCTATTCTAAATTTTTTCCGTAATTCTAAAATTTCGCTATCATCAGCACTATCAGGGACAGAATCATAGAATGAGACTATAGCCTCATGAATGACATAAAATCCATGAATGGTGTGTTTTCCAAATGTTGCACCAGGTTGTATTGATAATGATAAAGAAGAAGTGTATGTTTCATCATCGGATTGCTCACTTGAAGTTTGCGAGCCAGATATTCGTGCTTGTGCATAGGAAGTTGAATCTGAAATAACATCACTGTCATATAAAGTTTTAATATTATATTCAGCCTTAACATCACAACCAAAAAAACGGTAATATTCAAAATTAATTGAAATCTCCCCACTGCTTTTGGTATAATCTCGTCCTGGTTGAAATATTACACCTTCTCGGACATTGAGTGTTAAATCATACTCGCGACTTGTACAAGAATTTAGGATATTGGTTGCTAATATTGTGAAAATAGAAAAAGAACAAATTGTGCCGATTTTTAAAAAAAATGAACGCGATTTTTGTCCCATAATTAATTATACAAATACATTGAAATTATGGATATAATTTTGTAAATTTATATATTTCTTTATTTTAATATGTTACAATATATATAAAGGCATCATCTACAATGAAAACAATTGTCGTAGCTACTAATAATTTCAATAAATTTAAGCAGATTTCTATTGCTCTTGCTGCTTTAAAAGATAAATATATTTTTAAAAGCTTACGTGAAATTCGTTATAAAAAACCTATAGCTGAAACTGGTACTACCTTTGAGGAAAACTCGTTGATTAAAGCTCGTCAAGTTGCAAAAGACACAAACTGTATAACAATTGCTGATGATTCTGGAATTGAAATTGATGCCATGGACAAAGAACCTGGTGTTTATGCTGCGCGATTTGCCCAAAAATTTAATGGCGCTCAATCATGTTTGACTTATATTTTAGAAAAACTTCAGAATGCTCCAGAATCTGCACGTACAGCACGTTTCCATGCAGTTATAAGCTTGGTTTTCCCTAGTGGTGAACACACTACTTTTGATGGTGTTTTGGAAGGGAAAATCGGGCATGAGATTATAAAAGCAGGTCATGGTCTGACATATGATCCAATTTTTATTCCTAATGGCTATGATAAACCACTAAGTGTGTTAACAAGTGAAGAACGTGTTGCAATCAATCACCGAGGTATTGCACTTCGAAAATTGTTAAAGTATATCGAAGATAACCCTCTTTAACCCTAAATTTATTGCTATTTTGCGAGGTTGTGATAAACTTCAAACATAAAAGCTGATAAAATTCTTGCAATGGTATATTTATCAAGCAATATGGTATAAAATATAGAAAAAGTAGATTAGACCATTGAAAGCGCAGACCTAATCTATTATGCTTATACTATAATATACATATGGACATCAATACTCCTCCAAAAATATATAGTGAAATTCATTATCGCTCAGAACAGGAACGTCGATTTATTTCGAAATATGTTTTTTGATTAGTTGTTGTTGCATTGTTTTTAGCTGCTATAGGTACTGGTGTTGGTTATTTTTTATTACCAAAAAATAACAGTAGTGATAATAATCAACCAGCTCCCCCAGAAACTGATAAACCAACTCGTAAAGGATTTGTTGTTGATAGATATGATGTTGAAAAATTTTATAATTACAATGTTCCTAGCGCAGCAAATACTGACAAGTTTAATGCATTTTTACTTGAAAAATATACTCCAAACGCTATGTTATCAACTCCAATGACAGGGATTGAAGTTGGTGAATATGCATTAAACGATAAAAATCTTATAAGTGAATATTTATCTAGTAACTACTTGCTACCTGTTTTAGATGAATTTTTTCTTGTTTTAAGAGAAAATCAAAATGCTAACTTGAGTGTAACTACCTCAGTGTTGAATGATTCTATTTCTTTAAATTTTAGTATTAACTATAAACAAATAGAGAATAGTGATAGTGTTAAAGCAAATGATGATGTCTCTTTAGTTTATTCATACGACTTCCTTAATGTGTCATTTGCTAGGTATGCATGAATTTCTAATTACAATTTAACTGAATCTGCTTTTAACGGCCTTAAGACTTTAAGTGCATCAATCGCCTATGATAGTCTGGTTTCAACAAGTGCTGTTAAGGTTAATGACGTAGAAATTAGTAATGAGAAAAAAATGTATCCTGAAAAAGTGGATAGCAGAAAAAATAAATATGATTGAAATGAAAATATCACTATTGATGGTGGTTTAAATATTTACATCCCCCTAATCAAAAGTACTTTTAGTATCACTGATGTTTCAGCTGTTGATGTTGAAGATACTTTAGCTTTGAAAAGTGGTGTTTCTGCTGAGCAATTTAATGAGAGCAGTTGAGAAGAAAAACTTGTTAAATTAGAATATAGCAATTTAAATTTCACCTCAAAAATTTCTCAATATGCTAGTGCTTTGGAAGCAAAAACTGTTGCACGTATTAAATACAATAGCACTGAACTGGGATTTGCAAGTATTGATGTGACTAATGATCATAGCAAATTTATTTCATACCCCGCAAACATTACATATGCTCAAGCTATGCCGAGTTTTGAAACATCATACGAATCTTTAGAAGCTGATTTAGCTATCAAAGAGTTGCAATCTCTTGGATACAATACTAGCAATATAACATTTAACACAAAACAATTTAAGTATGTTTTGAAATCAAGTGCAGGTGATAATGTTTATTATTTATTTAATGATGGAACAAATATTGAAACCAATTCATATGTTGATTATCAATTTCATCCTAATATTTTAAATATTAATGGAACTGATAATATTACTGTTCCAATAATTCAAACAGCTCAAGAATTTATATATGAAGTTAACGTTGCTAACCAAAGCACTTGGGAATATGTTGTATCCAATCCACTTTATGTTCAAAACATAAGTCTTGCTGTTATCGATCAAACTCACATTAAATTAACATTTGCTAATTTTCTTACAACTACATCTACTGGGGATTTCACAATTACACTAAAAAATAAACTAGATGCACTGCAAACAATCAAAACAGTTAATGTTTCTATAATCGGTACTCACACAATAAGTGGTACAAGTAAAATATTCATTAATAATAGCAATACAAATATTAGCTTCCAATACAAAATATTTGGCGTTACACAAGGATTAACATGAGGTGTGGTTGGTGTGCCAGCAGTTTATAGTTCTAATTTTTCTATTGATTCCACTGGTGTATTTTCTTTTGTTGCTAGTTCATTTATTGCTTTCAACGACCATTTTAGTATTAGAATTTCTTACAACAACGCCTACTATAAAACAGTGGAAATAGATATGGAATGTAATTTTGGAATTACTGGAGGTGCGCAAAACGGTATTGTAAATATTACATCAAGTACCTTTGCTACTAGTAATGAATTTGCTTATGGTTCTTTCGTTTCTAACGGTTCTTCTACTGACACATGAAGTCTTATTAACATTTCAAAGAGTTTATATGCTAGCAGTGTAAGTTTGGTCAATACCTCATCTACACAATATGAATTACGTTTTAATAATACTACTGGTATTTATTTTACAACTGATTCATTTACTCTTACAATTAAGTGTGTTAATGGCACTTTATCAGCTGAGAAAAATATTACCGTTAGCATTAACAATAGTTTAGTACCTACAAGAGCTGATGGTTCAATTTATCATATCGATAATAATGATTGAATTAGAGAACCTGCAAAAATAGAATTTTCAGCGATTAGCTCCCGAGTAACTACTGACTGAAAAACACCAATATATCTTTTATCTTTTGACGATTATGTTGCGAGCGAACAACAAGTACCTACTCAATTACGTAACTATATCGCTATGAATATTAATACTGGAAAATTGGAAGTAACTCGTAGTTATTTGTTTGATCAATTTAATTTACAAGGTCGATATTCATTTAGTGTATTTTTTAGTTTACTCAATGATGGAAGACGTGTTTATTCTGCTCCGCTATATGTAACACTTGAACTTAATTCATTATGTGTGGAAATTTCTGAAGGACATGAATACGCTGAAATTACTAATGATTCATTTACCCCATCTTTCAACGCTGATACAACATTCAGGTCTAATGAACCAAATTCATTATGATCAATTGACAGTATTTCTCTTGATGGTTCTGTTACTCATCTATATGACAACATATTTGCTCTACTCTTTTCTACAGCAACTCAAACTAACAAAATCCAAATTAACTCAAGTTCATTAGTTAACCAAGATTATGTTTTGACATTAAAAGTTACAATCAAATGTCGTTCTGGAAAACCACTCGATACCCGTTATACTTTGTATGTTTATACAATCAACATTAATTGTCCTAAAATTTAGTACAATATAAACCTTTTAAAAATTATGAACATAAAGATTTATGCTGATAATTTAGAAAAATCAGTAGCTGAACAAATTGAACACATTAAACAGTCAAAATTATTTGATTTTCCAAAAACAGTAGTCCGTATAATGCCTGACACACATTTTGGAATGGGTGCAGTAATTGGTTTCACTAGCAAAGGTAATAAAATACTAATTCCCGACTTCATAGGTGTCGACATAGGTTGTGGCGTGTTAGCGACTGAGATAAAAAATTTTAAACCTGAATTTGAATTAATTGATAAAACTATTAAAGAAACTGTCCCAATGGGATTCACATCTCATACTGATAAAAATATAATTGCTAATTATCAAAATATATTAGATACAACTATTAATTCCAAAAAAATAATAAGTTGTCTAGTGCCATCAGCGAGTCAGATTGGTACACTGGGTGGTGGCAATCATTTTATGTCAATTGAAATTGTCGATGGTAAAACATATTTTATCGTTCATAGCGGTTCACGTAATTTTGGTCTTAAAGTGTGTGAGTTTTGGCAAAAACAAGCAGAGATTGATTGTGCTGAATTAATTGAATGTGGCATAATTTCAAAAGATTTGGCATACTTGAAAGATAAACACCGTGATGGTTACATTAATGATATGGTGATAGCACAGCAATATGCTTCGCTTAACCGCCAACAAATCGTTAGTCAGGTATTTACTGCACTTGGGTGAGAACAAGGTGAAGTAATTGAAAGTGTTCACAACTATTTTAATCAACAAGATGATATTGTTAGAAAGGGTGCGATTGAACTAAAAGAGGATCAAAAAGCAATTATACCAATAAATATGCGAGATGGGACATTCTTTGTTATTGGGAATAATAAAGGCTATGATTGAAATTGATCAGCACCCCATGGAGCTGGTAGAGTGATGAGTAGAACTGAAGCAAAAACTAAGCACGACTATCATGAATACCAAGAAGTTATGAAAGATAGCGGTGTTTATTCAAGTGTGATAAATTCATCCACTTTAGATGAAGCACCATTCTGTTATAAGACTGGTGAACATTTAAAAAAATGATTAGAACAACGTTGCAAAGAAATTAAACAAAGCAAAGTCGTTTATAACATTAAAGCTCAAGAAGAAACAAAAAGAAGATAATTTAACTTGAATTACTTCTTTAAAACCTTACAACAACGACTACATAGATGTTCTTCATTTAAACTACTAGCATCATAGTAATTTCAGCAACGCTCACATCTTACTAAATGTTCATTGGTACAAGTTACTTTAATATCAGTTGAAGTAACTTGTTCAATAATCACCTTAGCTACATTCAAGTATTTTGCCAATGTATCTGTTGAAAAATCAAATTCATTGTTAAAAGCAATTGTAACAGTCGCTTCGGTATTTTTATTAATGCCTTTATCTTTACGTAACTTTTCAATTTCAGTAAAAGCTGCATCTTTAATAGCATTAAATTTATCTCACTTTTTCATATTAGGCTCTTGGAATTCAACATCTAAAGCCACTATTGTATCTTCTAAATGTATTGATTCTTTTTTATCTGGTTTGTTAAATACTTGGTACGCTTCTTCAGTAGTGTGTACAAGAATTGGCGCTAACAAAATTAGATAAGCATTCAAAATATGGAACAATACCGTTTGGATAGTACGTCGACGTTGATCATCTTTTTCATTACAATACAAAGCATCTTTGATGATGTTGAAATAACCAGCTGATAAATCTAAAACATGATTATTAGTTGTTTCAATGATGTCAATGTAATTAAATTTTTTATAGTCATTATTAATTTTTTCAATATTTAATTTAAGTTTATGCAATTCAAGTGCGTCTGTATCATCAAAAGACGTCTGTTTATCAGTTGCATAGTTAAAGTCACTAATATTGGCAAGGATAAATTTAAAAAGGGAATTACGAATACGTCGATATACTTCACTAACTTGTGTTAAAATACCATCGGAAATGCGGACATCTTCCTTATAGTTAGAACTTGCTACTCATAGACGTAGAATATCAGCACCAAATTTATCACACATTGAAATAGGGTCGATTACATTACCAATTGATTTAGACATTTTCCTGCCTTGAGCATCAAGAACAAAACCACAACCCAACAATGTTTTGTATGGAGCTTTTTTAGCACAAATAACACCATTTATTAATGATGAGTTAAATCAACCACGGAATTGGTCCTTACCCTCAAGATACATCTCAGCTGGGAATGTTAAGTTATAATCCTTAAGAGTTGTAAAGCTAGTACCACTATCAAATCACACATCCAAAATATCAGTTTCTTTTCGATATCCAGTTTTTCCGCTATATTGTGGAGTTAAGAAATATTCAACTGGTTTATCAAATCAAGCATTAGATGATTCTTTTCTAATGATATCAATGATATTTTTAATTAAAGCTATATCATATATAGGATTATCCTTTTCATCATAAATTATTGGAATTGGTACACCTCAATAACGCTGTCGACTAATACATCACTCTGTTCTATTAGTAATCATATCAACTAGTTGTTTTCGACTTAATTCGCTGGGGAAATTGACATTAGTAATTGAATTTAAAATATCACTTTTTATTTTAGTGAAATCAATAAACCATTGTTTTGTTGATCGATAAATAACTGGTTTTTTTGTTCTTCAATCATGTGCTACAGAGTGTGAAAAATGACCTACTTTTAATAGTGCATTAGCTTTTGTTAAGTAATCACAAACTATTTGATTTGCATCTTCATAAAATAAACCTACTAATGTTCCATCATTAACCTTTTCATTGAATTTTCCATAAGCATCCATTGGGTAAATGGGCTTGATATTGTATTTTTTACACGCTAAATAATCATCTTCTCCAAAATCAGGAGCATTATGTACTAAACCAGTACCATCCGTAAATGATACATATTCTGCTAAAATAATTGGCGATTGTCTTGTATATAGCGGATGTTTATATAGCACATTTTCAATCTCTTTACCAGAAAAAGTAGTTAGTACTTGTGGGTTCTCTCATGACAGAACCTTGCTAACATTTTCTAATAAAACCTGTGCTACGACATAGACAACATTGTTGACGCTAACACGAACATATTTTCCAGTCGGGTGTACAGCAATTGCTAAATTAGTAGGGATGGTTCATGGAGTAGTAGTTCAAATGAGTAACTTGTCATTTGCTTGTAAAGCATGATTGCCTTCAACAACATCAAAAGTTACATATATACTGTATGAGTCTTCATCTGAATATTCAACTTCAGCATCAGCTAGTGCAGTTTGACTTGACCAAGACCAAAATACTGGTTTTAAATCTTGGTACACTAATTCTTGCTTAATCGCTGCTAAGAAAAACCATAATTCATCTGCTTCAAAATCGTTCGTTAATGTGTAATAACAGTCTTTAAAATCAGTCGCTAAACCCAATCTTGCAAAACCCTTCTTTTGAATTTCAATTTGCTCACGGGCAAACTGTTTACAATTTTCTCGCTTTTGTCCAATAGTTAAATTTTTATCAATATTGAGACCTTTTTTTATTAATGCATGTTCTATAGGCATTCCATGTGTATCTCAACCAGGAATATAGTGTGAATAAAATCCTTCCATGTTCCACTGACGGATAATTATATCTTTAAGGATTTTATTTAAGGCATGTCCACAATGTATTGTTCCGTTAGCATATGGCGGACCATCGTGTAGGATTTTTTGCTTCTTATTCTTATTTTTTGCTAAGATTTTCTGGTATATATCCTTCTTAATTCATTCTTGTTGAATTGTTGGTTCTTTAGCAGGCAAATTAGCCTTCATTTCGAAGGTAGTGGTTAATATATTTAAAGTATCTTTAAAATTGCTCATATTTTTATTATACTAAATATTAGAAGTTTGTTTAGAACTGATTATATTTAGTTAGAAAAAATGGCAAATTTATGTACTATATTGTAAATAGTTAAGCGGTTAATTAGTAAACTAATTATTTGAAGAATCACTAGTTGGGTGTACATAGTGATTTTTGTGCCCAGCATTGTGATCACGACGTAATTTACGTTCATTTACCTTACCTTCTCCAAATCTTTCGTCTAAACTCATATAACCTGTAATACGAGTAATTCCTTGGATGTGGGTAGAACCACAAACTGGACAAACACGATCAGATGGTTTTAGGTATGTAACTTTTGTTGATTCTATTTTATTATTTTTTTTCATTTTTTATTCCCTTACAATTCTATTATAGCACACGAATTGCATTATTTAACTTTATTTAAATATTTTTGCAACAATTTACATAAAAATATTATTTAATACTATAGTAAAATATAAAAAAAATAATTCGATATTTTTTTCAGAAAACACGCTTTTTTTCTGTTTTAATAGTATAATTTAAATTGTAGAGCATATTCTCCTTTATGATGTGAGATTCATACATTTCATCATAAATTATGCTCTACACTTTAAGCACAAAAAATAAATAATTTCTTATATACCACTTATTTAATATTAAGGTGTATAATTAGAGTATAGATATCAAATAACTATGAAAAACAAATATATTAAGAAATCATTACCATTAGTTGCAAGTATTTTTACTTTTGCAGCTATTGCTTCAGTTGTAGGTTCTGTGATAGTTTCAAAGTCTGGTAGCACTTCACTTTCTTCTGAAGCTCCTACACATATTAACACTCCATATGCTGAGTTAATTACTTATGAAGAACAATTAAATGCATTACAAGAAGAAATGAATGGATTAAAAGCTGGTATTTCTTTACTTGAAAAACTAGATTCACTTCAAACTACTATGAAAGTTGCAACTACTGCTATGCAAGATGCTGATTCTGAACGAACATTTGCTGCAAGTGCAAAAAGTGCTGCATCTGTTGCTATTACAACTGCTACAACTGCAAAATCTTCCGCAGATGCTGATGTTACTAAAGCAGCTAAAGCTGTAAAAGACAAAGAAGATATTGTTAATGCCGCTAATAATGTACTTAAAGGCGTATCAACTACAGATATTAACAAATCTAGTGAATGAATAGAATTTTACAACAAACATATGAATATCCAAATAGTTAGAGCACCTATCCTAAGTGCATACGTGCCTATTAAATTACCGGTTACTACATCAACATCACCCTTAAAATCATCATCTACTCCAACAACAACTACAAAATCTAAAATAGGTGATGTAATCGATCCAACCATTTATATCGTTAAAACTCCAGATACTTACCATTCTTATGCAGATTATGCTTCTTTAATTATTGATGATTCAAGTGAACTTGACTCAACTCTTACAGGTTTAGTCAGAGATTATAGCAATTTTATTGATAGTAAAAATATTCTTTTATGAGGGTTAACTGAAGCTAAAGCAAAAATTGCCCAAAATCAAAAATTTATTCAAGACGCTACCAAAGATCGCATAGAGATTTCACGATATGGTGTGTTTCATGGTGTTGGTGCAGCTGGCAAAAATTGAATAGTACTAGCTGGATCTCATAATAAAAACACTGTAGTGAAATATATCGATAAAGAGATTGCTCTTTATCGTCAAACTGTCAATACTTTATTTTCTACATATCATTTAGATACTATACCATTTGAAACACAAACTCAACAAACAATTACTGAACGAGATGATCCAGCAAATGCCTCATTACTTAAGATAAAAAATTACTGTAAAGATAAAGTTACTTATTTTACTAAAATTAGTAAAGCAGCAGCTGAACGAACAGAATCAAATTCATTGTTGACAAACTTACGTTCTAAATTAACATCTGCTCAAACTAAACAAAATTCAGCTGGTGATACATTAACTAAAGTAAACAAAGATTGAAGCACTGCTGATAATAATTGAAAATTAGCAAATGATAAATGAACTGCAGCTAATGCAATCTTTGGTGCTGCCAATTCTACATGGAATAGATTTTATAGTGATTGAGTAAGTACAAACGGTGAATTAACAAAAGAACCATTAGAAAAATTAAGCGAAATGCGTAACGAACTTAAAACCATTCAAATTGAAAAATATAACCCATTATATGAATTATATTCTTCATTATATTCTCAACTTGGTGCAATTTAATTGAAATTTCTGCGGTTTTATTGTATAGATTTAATACGACACTAACAATTTGTTAAATTTGTTGGCAAAACTATTACTTAAATCTCCATTATTTTTATTAAAAGTAGTATAATTAGAGTATAGATAACAAATAACTATGAAAAACAAATATATTAAGAAATCATTACCATTAGTTGCCGGTATTTTTACTTTTGCAGCTCTTGCTTCAGTTGTTGGTTCTGTGATAGTTTCACAAACTCATAAAACTTCACTTTCTTCTGAAGCTCCTACACACATTAACACTCCATATGCTGACTTAATTAGTTATGAGGAACAATTAAATGCATTACAAGAAGAAATGGATGAATTAAAAACTGATATCTCTCTACTTGAGAAATTAGATACACTTCACACTACTATTAATGCCGCTATTGTTGAAATGGATGATGCTAGTTCTGAAAAAACACTAGCTACAACTGCAATAAATGACGCTAATAACGCGATTATAAGTGCTACTACTGCAAAAAGAGCTGTTGATGCTACTGTTGATCAAGCGTCAACTGTACTTAGCAACAATGAGACTATTATTAGAGATGCTAATGAATTACTAAAGAATGTAACTATTGAAGATATTGACCAAACTCCACAATTAATAACTTTTTATGAAAATCAGATAGTTGTACCTAATGGTTTACCTGTGGTTAATAATACAACACTTCCAGCTTCTCACAGTTCTAATGGTATGAAATTACTAGATTCACCAAGACTTTACAGTAGTACTGTGGCAGTTGAAACACCAGTTACTTATGCTCGTCCAATTCGTCCTACTTATGATGATTCAAAAGAAGTTGACCCAACACTTACTGGTTATATTAGAGAATACAATAATTTTATAGATCGTAAAAATAGTTATTTAGAAGGTTTAGTTGAGGCAAAAACTACAATTAATTTAAACCTAAGATTAATGGCTGAAGCTAGAAGAGATAGAAGTAATATTCAACTACATGGTGTGTTTTTTGGTGGTTCTAAAAATTGAACAGCACTAGCTGGATCACATGTTAAAAGCACTGTACTTGCATATATTGATGCACAAATTGATCAGTATCATCGAGGTATTGAACTTCGAAATATGGTATATCATTTAGATATTACCTCATTTGATGTTCAAACTCAACAAACTATCGCTGAACGTGATGATGTAAACAACCAATTATTACGTAAAATAAATGACCACTGTAAAGAAAAAATTAATTATTATAAAAAGATTCGTAAATCTTGAAACGATCGAGATGCTTCTAAGTCATTATTACCTAAATTACAAGCTAATTTAGCAAATGCTCAAGATAACCAAATTCTTGCTAATGCTGCATTAACTAGTGCTAACAAACAATTAAAAACGGCCGATGATGATTGACAAGCAGCTGATAAGAAATGAAAAGCTGCCAACGCAAGTTTAACATCTGCTCAAACTACATGAAACCTACTTTATCCAGCTTGAGTGAACTCAAATGGTGAATTAGATGATAATAACCCTTCTAGCAAACTAACTGAATTACGAAACGAACTTAAAACAATTCAAATTGAAAAATATAACCCATTATATGAATTATATTCTTCACTATACGCTCAACTTGGCGCAAATTAATCGTCACTATTGCTAAATTTCTTTAATTCAGTAATAATTTTATTTTCATCATTACAAGTGTTAATTTTATTCACAAGTTCACGACTGTTTTCATAGCCTTTTAAATACTGTGATGTATAACTACGATAAATACATATTCCTTGCTTTGAACCATAGGCTTTTATTAATGATTGTAAGTGTTCAACCATCAATTCAACCTTATCCTTTAATGTTGGCTGCTTAACGGTCTTATTAGCGATGTGTGCAACACATTGTTGGATAATTCATGGGTTACCAATTGCTGCTCGACCAATCATTACTGCATCGCAATTTGTTTCGCGTAGCATTTGTACAGCTTTTTGCGGACTATTAATATCGCCATTACCAATAACTGGAATACTCACAGCTTCTTTAACTAATTTGATTATTGTTCAATCAGCAAGTCCACTATAACCTTGTTTTCTTGTACGAGGGTGGACAGTAATGGCACTTACTCCACATTCTTGTGCAATTTTAGCAACTGCTACAGCATTGATGCTATTTTCATCCCACCCTGAGCGAATTTTAATGGTAATTGGCGTCTTGATAGCTGCAGTCACAGCAATTAATATATTTTTTATTTTATTAGGATTTTTCATTAACGCACTACCAGCTTGTGATTTAATTGCAATTTTTGGTACAGGACAGCCCATATTTATATCGATGATGTCTGGATGGTATGTGGTTTCCACAAAGGTTGCTGCTTTAACAAATTCTGCAGCATTGCTACCAAATATTTGAATGGCAACTGGGCGTTCATCATTGTTGATTTCTAACATATCAATAGTTTTTTTATTATGCATATTTATAGCTTGTGCACTAACCATTTCACTATAAACCAAACCACAACCAAAGCGTTTAATAATTTGCCGGTAGATTCGGTCAGTCACACCTGCCATTGGTGCTAAAAATACTTTGTTTTTTATTTTTATATCAGCAATTTGCATTATTTATTCAACCATCGAACCTATGATAGTATAATTATAGTAGGTTATGCATACTGAAATTGACTCTTGTGAACAATACGTTTTAGCATGTATGATGCATGATAGCGATGCATTAGATGTTGGATGTCAAAAATTACAACTAGATGACTTTAGTAATACTAGTCATCGTGTTATTTTTGACGTCATCAAAAAATTACATGATATTAATAAAATCATAACTGTTAAAGCTATTAGCGAGGTAATCAATACTACAAGTGAACTTAGATTTAACAATAGTGAAGCTTTGATTGATCAAATATATGCTTCATTCACCAATTCATTAGAATTTGATATTAATTTAGAAATGATTAAAAACTTTAAAATGAAAAATTTATTAGTTAAATTATGTGAGAAGACAAAAACCACAGATTTTAATATTATTAACATTGATGATAAATTATTTGAACACCGTGACGCTCTTGATGAAATTATGGCGCGTAAGTCACGTTCAACTATGGTGAGTGCTGCTGATGTAATTGAACAATTGAAACAATGAGAATCAACAGTTTTAAGTTCAGATGACAAAAGAGACATTGGTGTCATAACAGAAATTCCTGAGCTTGATAAATTTTACCAAGTTATGGCACCAACACAATTACATGTCTTGGCTGCGCGTCCTGGTCAAGGTAAAACAGCTTTTGCAGTTGACTTAGCACTTAAAGTTGCTAAGAAGTGCAAGGCATTTAATGATTCGATAGAACCAGGGGAAAAACCAAAATGTGTATTGTTCATTTCATGTGAAATGAATGCTCAAGAAATCATTAATCGCATGATTTCCAATTTAAGTCTCACTAGTTATTCCAAGTATGGTGATCAAATTAGGAGAATTGCTGGCGATCAAAATGCATTATTAGCTGTACGTAATGCTCAAGCATTAATTGCTTCTTTACCACTCGATATTGATGACAGTTCAAAAGATATTGAAAGTATTGCTGGTGCAGTGCGTGAAAAATCCTTTGCGAAAGATATTCAGCTTGTGGTTATTGATTATATTCAACGTATTGGTTCTACCAACGCTCGTAAGAATAGCAACACGCATGAAATTATCACAAAAACTGTTATGGAATTAAAAAACATTGCTAAAAAAAGAAACACAGTGGTGTTTGCTCTAGCAGCTGGAGGTCGTTCATTAGATAGTTTAACACGTACTACTACCGCTGCTAGTGGCAATAAAGGAAAATCAAGTGAACCAGAACTTGGTGACATTCGTGATTCAAGTTCAATTGAATTTGAAGCCGATACAGTTAGTTATTTATATGAAGATACAGGTGGTAAGGATGGTGATAATGCTACTAAAAATGATGCTGTTGCCATTGTTAAGTATTGTATGAAGAAAAATCGTAATGGTACAGCTGGTGATACTAGATTAAGATTTGAAAAACCCTTCTCACGTTTTACGACTGGAGGAAGTGCCCTTAGGTTCTCACCAAGCAATGACTAGACATAATAAATTTTTTTACAAAATAACAACCACTGCCCTGCTTTTATCAACAGCAATTGTTGTACCAACAATTTTAACTTCATGTTCTACATTAACATATTATTTATTACCTTTTAGTATTGGTGATACTTTTAGCAAGGTGATTCCAGACCGTAGTAGTGCTCCAGATGATTTAACGTTATTAAATGGTACAACTACATCACATCCGATGAAATACTTACCAAATTCATATATTTATGAACCTAATAATTTTAATAAATTTTTAAATTTATATGGTTTTGCTGAAAAACAAGAGGGTACAGGTAAGTTTGCTTGAATATTTAATGGTTTACCACCGATTGAAAATGGGGCGATTACTAATTATTTTCTTTCTAATATTAGTGATGCCATTACTGCTTCAACAGCGGCTAGTTTTTTAACAAAAAATTATACCCGTATGATCTTAAATTTTATAACTCAAACAGGAATTACTATGGGTAATAATTTCCCGGCGTGAGCAAAGGCATTATTTGGTGAAAAATTTGGTGGAACAGGATTGGAGATTGGTCAGAAAAATTCACAAGAAATAAATGATTTTTATTCTTTTGTGCTTTCAAATCAGCAAATAGTTGGTGAAGGTAAATACAATTATTCATTTGATGCTTACATTTCCAATGTTTCATATAGTTCATCAGTTTTTGGTCCAGGACCACTTATTAGTAAAGATAAATATAATAACTTTGTTAGTCAAACCGATAATGAATATTATCGTCAAACTGCTAAATCTTCAACTGAATTAACAAACATTGTTTCTGCTTCATTTAAACCAGTTCCAACTGTTGTAGATACAAACAATTTAGTATTTACATATTATGATAGTGCTAGAACTCACCAATCATTCAAACCAACTGATTGATTAGAAACTGACATTAAAAAGATTACAGGCGCGATGAATACATCTGGCAGTTGGAAATCTAAAAAATTAAAAGACATTATTGGTAATTATCCAAAGATAACTGGAATAAATTACAATATTCAACCTCAACCAACTAATTTTACATTACCAGCTATCACTACTGATGCAACTGGTGTGTTAAATAGTGTCCAAGCTAATTTAACACCACGTAGTAATTTACAATTTCAGCAATATTCAGCACTAGTTTCTAAATATAATGAAGATAAACCAGAAGGACAAATTGTTTATCCATACTTATTATTTTCACTTAATACCTACCCAATTTGAACGTTCTATCGTATTAAACCAGCTGCTGACTTAAATAATCTAACATTAGCTAATAGTGTGGAGGTTGATGACACATTATTTGTGGATCAAGCCGAGGAAGAAAAAGGATCTGTAAGAATATTTGATATTAACAAAGTTGGTGAAAAGTTTAATAAATATTTCCTAAGTTTTTATTATAGTAATTCAATGAAGAATAATAGTGACACCCCATATGAAAATTTAACAGGTGATGCGTTAAGAGATCGAATTTACTCATTAATGTTTACTCAATTCGCTTTGGGTAATTTTGATGCTAATGGAAAACCAATAACTACTAATTCTCGTGATATTCTTTCTATTTATTAGTATTTAGTTTTATTAATTAAAGCATGCTTTAAAGTAGTATTATCAGCATAATCAATTGCCGAATTTATTGGTAACCCCACTGCTAAACGATAAATATTAATATTAGGGTGAACTTGGTCAACTAAGTTTTTAAGATAAGCAGCTGTGAGTTCACCAGCTGATGTCCAATTTGTCGCGATAATTATTTCTTTAAAATTATATTTATGCATTAAGTTTGATAATTGCTGAATATTTTTTTCACTCAAAGCATGCTTACCCTTATTGTTTATTTCTTCTCATAATGTGAAATATAAACCACGGTATGACTCTGTTGCTTCAATTTTATTAAGATCATCTGAAGAATTCACTATGCACAATTGCGAAGTGTCTCGATGTGTGTCTTCACATATTGGACAAAGCATTTGATCTTCTACTAGGTTATTACATTGCGTGCAATAGTTAACATGTAATTTTAATTCTCTGATGCGATTGATGAAGGTCTCGATAAAAAATTCATCTTTGTTTATTAAGAAGTATGCAATATTTTTGGCTTGCTTTGTAGTAACACCTGGCAAAGATTTTAATGCATCAATCAAATATAGAAAATTTTTATTCATAGGTTTAATTAATTATACAAATCCTAAGTGCATGTATCTGGCAGTTTTGCTTGTTAATTTGATTTTAACTATGAACTGTTCATTTTTCAACATTTTCTTACGCAAATTTGTTTTATATAGTATGATGATAGTACGGAAAGTAAAAAGACAACAGAACGTAATGTAGCAATAACTCTTGGACGAAGGATAACAAGGGTTTACATTGACAAAGTTGAAAAAGAAGTGAAAATTAAGTATGAATTACCACAGTATCGATTTTCATCCTTCAAAAAATACAAAGAATTAGCAAAACAATATCGTTATGTATATAAACTTGAAAATGATTTGCTTTACAAATATGACACTAAACATGACGAATTTCATTTATTACCAAATGCAAACATTAAAAAGTTCAATAGTTTTTTCAAAAAACTCAAATCAACTAGTAAGTTACATATTCCAAAAGAAAACATATTTTGTATAAAATTACACGAAACTCTAGGTAATGGTTTAGAACTTGGTTGTATTACAAGACCATGATAGTTATTTATTTGTTCTTGTCCACTACATGTATATAGTTTGAATAACAAGCATGATAAGTCCATTGTCTATTAAATAAGGTATAGCCCTTTAAAATCAGTTATGCCCTTATAAGCCCAAAACTCACACTTACACTGTAATTGTGCACACTTAGATAGCAAAAATCCCCCTATAAAACACAATTTTCTATATTTTTTATTTTCTTGTTATATAATATATGTATATGGCATTTAATAATATTGCACAACAACCAATTGTAACAGAGAATGAAGCTGCATGAGAATGATTAGGTAATCTAATCGGTGATGGTGCTGCCAATGCCGTTACAACTGTATTTGATATTGCAGTTTATGGAATTGTACTTTATATTATTGTCATCCAAGTAGTTCGTCTACTTAATAACTTTAACAACCGTAATGCTGAAGATGCTAAGACACGTCAAGAAGCTCGAGAAAACATTAAAGGTTCTGTATTCATTATCATCATGGTTGCATTAATCGGTGGTGTAGGATTTAGTGCCTTAACATTCCTAGTATTAAACGGAGACTTTGGTTTGGGAACAGATGTGTAGGTTTTAATCTACCACTGTTTGTTGGTATATGGAAGCTTTTCAGGTCATATTATTAATAGGTGTCGTAGTATTCTTATTCGTAATAATACGTAAACGTAAAAAAGCTAAACAGAAAAATATCATCAGTAATCGTAAAAATAAAGATGAAGTTTGGAAAACTATTAAAGAATATTTAAGGACTAACAATAAACAAGGAATGGAGATTGTTGATTGTTTCTCTTCTAAACGTAATCCAGATGATTATGTTGATCCACATCTTTCAAGTTTTTTAAGGAAACAGCAAAAGTCTATTATTGATATTCGAAAGTGACAATCAAAACTAGATAATAAAAAAGCAATGATAGCTCCACCTGTGCCTAATAAAGAAGTATATGTTATATGTTTTCAGACACGTAACAATAAAACTAATGAATTTAACCCTCCAGAGGCGTTTGAGTGTGAAGTTACACGTACGCGAGTAACAAAAGCTGACACTAAGCAGAATATTGTTGTTGGACGAACTCTAAATTTTAATAATGAAATGGAATGAATAGCGCCAATTCGTGCATATGAGTTACGCCGAAATGAACAAAATAACAAGCGTGCTGAAAAAATAGCCTTACAGAATAAGTATGTAGATCTAATTAAAGCAGAAAAAAAGATTGTTAAAGATTTGCGAAAAAGTAAATTATTATATGCGAAATAGAGTTGTTTTTTTCGGTACCCCAGAAATTGGTTGTGCTGTTTTGCAAACATTATTAAATAATAAGGCATTAGAAGTTGTTGGTGTGGTTTGTCAACCTGATCGGCCTGCTAATCATCATAAAATATATTTTTCGCCTGTTAAGCAACTAGCAATCACTCAGCACTTAAATTTATTTCAACCAGAAAAACTTAAACAAATTGAAGAACAATTAAAAGATTTGCAACCAGATTTAATTGTTACTTGTGCATATGGCCTAATAGTTCCTGAATCAATTTTAAAAATCCCTAAATATAAATGTGTTAATATTCACCCCTCACTTTTGCCAAAATATCGTGGACCAGCTCCAATCAATTATGCGATTTTTAATAAAGATAAAATTACAGGTGTAACATTAATGTACATGGATAAAGGGATGGATAGTGGTGATATAATCGCCCAATCACCCCCTGTATTAATCGCAGTTGATGAAACTTATAGTACTTTATATAAAAAGTTAACTAATGTGGCTTGTGTTCTTCTTAATGAACATATCGAAGGTTTATTTTCAACTGATGTTAAAAGTACTAAACAAGACCCCAACAACATTACATTTTCCCACATGATTACTAAGGAAATAATGCAAATTAATTGAAATGATGATGCTGATAATATTGTGGCAAAAATTAATGGTTTGTATGCAAAGCCACTTGCATTTTGTGTGTATAATGGCATAAATATTAAAATTCATCAAGCGAAGGAAATAAAATTAAATCGTGAAATAACAGATGTTGGTGTTATAATAGAAGTAAGTAGTTCAGGAATAGTGGTAACAACTAAAACAAATTTTATTTTATTGGAAAAAATTCAATTACCTAGCAAAAACCCAGTATCTGTTAAAGACTTGGTTAATGGGAACCATATATTCAAAGTGAACACTAAATTTAATTAAATATGTCTGGACAAATAATCGATATTAACGATGCAGTAGCAGAACTTGAAAAAAAGGGTCTGAAAGTTGATGACTCAAGTCAACTAAAATATTATATTAAAAATTTCAATATTAACACATTTTTAGTAGAATATAGTCAATTTTTTTTAGATGAGAAGGGTGTATTTGTTAATACTACTTCAAGTGAATTAATTGAACTATATAATTTTGATAAAAATTTTGGTAACCATTTGTTCCGAAATATTCTTGTACTAGAAAAAATCATTAATACAAATGTAGCATATACTGTTATTAACCACTATAATTTGGAAGACAAATGCTTATTTAGATTAAAAAGAGATGATTTAGAAAAGCGAGTAATGCGCAATTATCGAAATATTACTCCACAAATTGCTTTTGAAGGTTTATTAGTTAAAATGACTCGTTATCTTGAATCTAAGAAGTCAATGCGAAGATTAGCAGACCAAAAAATCAAAGATCGTGTTTTCCAATGGCATGAGCTTCCACTAGATATTATGTGTTTATCATGATCATTTTCTACTACATTTTCTTTTTTTATCGCACTAGAAAATGATGTACAACTTAGTATTTTACGCAATATGAATGTTCCAAGTCAACTCATTAAGGGCTTTTCAATGTTTGTTGAAAATTCTATCAATGTCCGTAATTTGATTTCGCACAATATGGTTTTATATGGTGAAGATGTTAAATATCAGTCAGAAGAATTAAATGATCTATATGAGCTTTTAAATAAAGATAAAATTAAAGATGGTGTTTTCCGTATGCCACACCTTATCAAGTGTGTTAGCAAAATAATTGGTGATGATGGTGAAAACAATCTATATATTAAAACAATCGCCTCAATTAACAACCTTAAAATGTCTCAAGAACACAAAGAAAAAATTCTTAAACTATACCTTTTATAAAATATTAAACAAAGGTCTATATTAACAATCGACTTTTAATACATATTATTTTTAAAATGGTGACCTGTATGGGATTCAAACCCATGTATCTCGCCTTGAGAGGGCGATGTGTTGAATCGCTTCACCAACAGGCCGATACTGATGTTAATTATCTCCAATTTTCATCAATAGAACCATCAATAACTCAATTAATAAAAACATTCGGAGTGTAAATTATATTGTTTTGGTAATTAGGGTCAGTATTGATAATCGATGGCAAAAATGCAGAAGTTGGTTGACCTTCATGATCAGAACCAGTTGGGTCAAAATTTTGGTCAGTGTGGTGATCTCATGTATAACTTGTACTAGATTCATTTCATGAAGTTGTTGCTTGTAAATCAGCAGGTTCACCTTTTAAAACATTTGTTTTAAATGATAAATCAACATGTCCATCATCTTGATTATCACCATTATTGGTAGTAATGCCCCAATTATATACACGTTTATTTGGTCAAGAAGCCATATTAGGTTTGAAAGAATTTTGTAATTTTACATTTCCAGCATATAAAATTTCATATGTTGCTGCAATGTCGTTATTAGAGTAAGTAAACGAATATGATAAACTAAAATCAATATGACCGCCCCAACCTTTTTTGTCATCATCTCATTCACCGCCCCAAGTGTTATCAGTTTTTCTAACATGTACTTTTATATTTCTTGAATATAGGTTATAAATAGGCACCATATGACGATTGTGAGTACCATCCTCACTACCATCACTTGATTTATATTGTTGTGCTGGAAAATAATATTTACCATCAACACTTAATGGTAATGTCATTTCACTATATAAAAATGTCCCCATCATCATTGTATATACATCATCACTACTTAATAAATCTAATGCAGTCTGATAAGAATCTGTACTAAAACCACTATTGGTTGTTGCACCGTCTGAGAAGTCATATTTTTTTCCAGAAAATTCTACACTTTTTCCTTTTCAGTGAGAACCCCAAAAGTTTCTGCTAGTGAATAGTTTACCACGATTGTGGTATCATAAATTCATTGCAAATCCGTCACGGAACATTGTTGGTCGGCGTCCCTTTTCTTGTGTTGTTAACATATACATTGTACCAAACATCATACCAAAGCTAGTAGTTAATGGCACAGCAACACACAAGAAAACTAGTATGGTTCACAAAGAAATTTTACGAATTGGTCGATTTGTCTTTATTAACTGTGATTTGCGATCAATTGTTAAACGAACATTACGATCATGTAAAAAATATTTTTTATCTGTATTTTCACTAATAAATTCAACTACTTGTTCATCAGTTAGGTGTTTACTAGGATTTTTTAAGTCAACATATCCAAATGAGAATTCATCAAAAGTAACTGAACGAGACTTGTTTAGTGAAAAGTTATCAATATATGATGTTGAATTCTGTTCATCTGGCTTAAATTCCTTACCATTAACTAATATAGTGTCATTATTATATGTGATGTGTTTTTTAGCACTTCCAACATAATATCTAGTTTGTGGATGTTCTTTCATCTCTTTGATTAATTCACTAAAATCTGTTAAAGAATAGTGAACATTTGGTTTAAATTTACTAACTAAACCAAATGGATATAATTTAAATATAATTTTCGCAGGATATTTCTTACTCATATAACTATATTATATATAGATAGTAATTTAGAATAGTAAAACTGAAAAAATTTTATAGTTACCTATATATACCATTAGGTTTGTTTTAGGTGTCCATTTGTTAAAATTCTATAAATATTAGTAAATACGGAAGAAATTTCATATACCTCTAAATTATAAATGAGATGCATGACTCACATTTGATTTCTAAACTATGGTAAAATACATCTTCAATTTAATTTTTAAACTGCAAAGAGTGTGATTTATATGCTTAAAAATGACTCATACATGGGGTTATTACACAAAATTAAATTTTATGTGTATAATAATTATATCCATCAAGAGTGTAGGAGGGAACATGCCCTGCGAATACACAGCAACCTGTAATTTTTATAAGGTGCTAAAACAGTTATAATGGTCAAACATTTTTCTGCACT
>JAITWZ010000003.1 GCA_031284985.1 Mycoplasmataceae bacterium | reverse complement strand
CGGCCGTAACTATAACGGTCCTAAGGTAGCAAAATTCCTTGTCGGGTAAATTCCGTCCCGCTTGAAAGGTGTAACCACTTCTTTACTGTCTCGACAACAGACTCGGTGAAATCCTGGTGAGGGTGAAGACGCCCTCTTGGCGTGATGGGACGGAAAGACCCCATGAAGCTTTACTGTAACTTAACATTGTGTGAGTAATTTGTATTTAAAGCATAGGCGGGAGACTTTGAAATGCTGACGCTAGTTGGCATGGAGTCACCACTGTAATACCGCCATTACAAATTATTCATACTAACCTACGGATGTCATCCATCCGAGGAACAGTGTTTGGCGGACAGTTTGACTGGGGCGGTCGCCTCCCAAAATGTAACGGAGGTGCGCAAAGGTACATTCAGCATGGTTGGAAATCATGTGTCGAGCGTAATGGTAGAAAGTGTGCTTGACTGCGAGGCTTACACGCCGAGCAGGTAAGAAATTAGGTCATAGTGATCCGGTGGTTCCGAATGGAAGGGCCATCGCTCATCGGATAAAAGTTACTCTGGGGATAACAGGCTGATACTATCCAAGAGTTCATATCGACGATAGTGTTTGGCACCTCGATGTCGACTCATCTTATCCTGGGGCTGAAGAAGGTCCCAAGGGTTCGGCTGTTCGCCGATTAAAAAGATACGTGAGTTGGGTTCAAACCGTTGTGAAACAGGTTGGTCCCTATCTGTCATGCCCGAAAGAAGATTGAGAAAAGTTGCTCCTAGTACGAGAGGATCGGAGTGAAGTTACCTCTAATGTTCCAGTTGTCACGCCCGTGGCACCGCTGGGTAGTTATGTAGCGAACGGATAAGCGCTGAAAGCATATAAGCGCGAAGCCTCTTTCAAGATAAATCTTCTCTGCCGGTAATGCGGTAATAAGAATCGTTGTAGACTACAACGTTGATAGGACACATATGTACGTGGAGCAATCCACTAAGTTGAGTGTTACTAATCATTCGAAAGACTTTAATGTTAAATTTCAATTTAACGATTGACAATAAAATTAATTAAGGTTGTTTTGACAAATTTAGGTTTTTAAAAAACAGAAAGTATTGTACGATTATAAATTTTTCAAAGATAAAAACATGTTATAATAGAATAATACTCTCAAAAAAATTGTGGTACTCATACTAGTGATGGATATACCTGTTCCCATACCGAACACAGAAGTCAAGCATCATTAGGCCGAAGGTAGTAAAAAATTAGAATAGGTTGTGCCACTTATTAACAAAAAACAAATCACATGTAACAGTGTGGTTTGTTTTTTATTTTATAGTTAAATGGCTACTTTTATTTGGTTCTGATCATCTATTCTAACATGTATGACGCTGTTAATGATGTTTAGCCATCAGTTCTAAAAGTAGCTGCTTACACAAAATATTAAATGGTTTTAATGGTATACCCACTAATTACTATTTAATATTCTTCTCTAACAATTTTGTTATCGCACCAGCACAAGCGTCTATAGCTGTTTCGCTTATTTTAGTTCATGGAAAGATCATATCAACCTGTTTTTTAAATGGGTCAACATACAAGTAATGTGCTTGAATCACAGTATTTCTTCATTGGTCAATATTTTCTTGTGCAGGTTTGTTGCGCTCTTTGATATCACGACTAAGTCGACGAATGAATCGTTCATCATCGGGAACATCCAAGTAAACTGTTAAATTTGCTAATTTTTTTAACATTTCATTTTGTAAAGAAAATATCCCTTCAATTACAATTAAATCAGTAGGGTTAACTGTATTGTAAGAAGTGTAATTGTGTGTGGTGAAATCATAATTAGGGATCTTTGTGCTATCACCATTCATTAAATCATTAATGGCATTAACAATCATGTCTCAATTAAGTGCATTAGGACTATCAAAATTATATCCAGGTAATTTTTCATCAGGAACTGGAATATAAAAATTATCTAGTGAAATTAGTTGAGAAGTAAATTTGTTATTAATATTTTTAAGTACTAAGTTAGTGAAGGTTGTTTTACCACTGCCACTACCACCACATATAATGACAAATAACGGCTGTTTTTTATTATCCATATATAAATTATACAAAACTTAAGTAATTGTAACGGTAACTATGGTATCTGAAATAATTGGTTCAACTCGATTTCCGATTGAAACAGCAACTTGAAATTCATACACACCAACCTTAATTTCTGTATTTCAACTTACTAAACCATCATCTGCTTGAAAGTATAAAGATGCTGTTTCAGAAATTGGTTTAATTCACCAAAAGGGATCAATCGGTTTTTCTTTAGTTTCTGATAAGGTGAATCATCTTGATAATGTACCAGCCTCACCAGCTTTGCCAGTACCATTTTCAATCCCACCAATGATTGAAAAAGCGTTTTCTGAATTTTTATTAGTAGCAAACATACCGCATGAGTTTAATGCCAACATTGCCGGAATTAAGCTAAGAACGGTTAATACAGAAACTGTGAATTTTTTTCTGATATTACGCATCATACCCACCCATATAAGCTGAAATCTTTTCAATTAATTGCAATTGCAAATCAGCAATTTCACTTTTCATTTCTGTTATTACGGCTGCAATATGATTATTTACTGCAACACGGTCTGCCTCTAAACCGCTCATTTTACCCTCTAGTTCCTTAAGTTTGCCGTTTAGGTACTTAAGTATCTCACTTTCTAGCCACATGCCCTTAAAATCCGAATCATAAAAATTCCCACTTACACATCCTCATTTATCAATACTCCAATAACGTTGCTTGTTAAATTCAATGTCTTTATATGTGTCAACCATACGTTCATTTATTTTTACTATTTCTTCTTTATAATCAGCAATTCTTTTATCATATGCTGGTTTATTAAAAAATGTCACACCAATTAGATTACTAACAATAATTTCATCGCGCATAGGGGCAGTTGCTTGCACCTGGAACACATATGTAGCTGAGCTAGTTTGAGCAGTTCAACTAACTAAACCATTTGCAGAGATAGTGAATGGATTTGCAGCTGCTTCATCAAGTCAAACAATACTTCACTCAATTACTGTATCTAAACCAACTGAAAATGGCGCAGATAGCGAACCAGCAGATTCTGTTGGAGTAATGCATGAATATGAACCACTAACAATATTTGCATTACCACCATCAAATGAATTAGATACATAATTATCTAATAAACTACATGATGATAAAACAGGAATTGCACATATTGTAGAGACTAATAGTGTCCCAACAGATATTAATTTTATATTTCTTCGCTGTTTTAGAGAGACTCACATATACATACATTATACTAATTTTGTGCTATGAATGGTGTTTTAATTGTACGAAAATGACTATATATTTAATCCAACATAGTTTTTGCGTGCTGTTTGGCGTTTTTATGCCCATGTTTTGCTGCAACATCATAATACTTCTGCGCCATCTCATTATTTTTTATAATTCCTAACAGTCCTTTTTCATAAACTCTAGCTAATTCGTAAATCGCATCAACATAATTTTGGTTAGCTGCAGAAATTAATAACTTCACAGCTAATTCATATTCGTGTGTTACTTTCTTTTGCGAGATGATTTTTGCGAATTCATATTGGGCAATTGGTGAACCATTTAGAGCAGCTGAACGATAAAAGTTCATCGCTTGCTGTAATTCATTTTGGTTATTAGTAATGTTAGGATTTTTTTGTTTTTGCGTAATATTTAGCACAACATTTTCCCAGTGGCGATTTTTATAAAAGTCACCTAACAATATTTGTGCATCAGTAAAACCTTTTTGTGCAGCTCGTTCATAATATTTAATCGATACACTTTCATCAGCACTAACCCCTTGACCCTCTTCATACATCAAACCAAGAAAAAATAAAGCACGCGGATTATCTTGTTCACTCGCAAGTCTGAAATACTTAAGAGCCTTTTCATAATCTTTCTTTACAAAACTACCATCATAAAATAGTAAACCAATATCTGCTAATGCAGGATGGTAGTTTTGTTTAGCAGCTAATCATAAATTGTTTCATGCTAATACATGCTCTTGATTGTTTATTTCAGGGTTAACATGGCGACAGACATTTCAAATTTTATATTGTGCTGGAGCAAAATTTAGCGCTGCGGCTTTTTGCAAATATTTAATTTGTTGTAGTTCGTTTCCAACATCATAATACAATTTATTTAATTCATCTTTAACATCTGTCAAACCCTGGTTAAAAGCCATTTCGAGGTAATGACATGCTTTCACCTTATCTACTTTTGTCCCCACTCCATGTAAAAAAATAATCGATAAATTTCGCGATGCATGCCCATTACCGTGTTTGGAAGCTAATTCATAGTATTCTCGTGCTTTTTCAAGATCTTGCTTCACAGTGATTCCTTCATAGTAAAACACCCCTAAATAACATAGCGCTGCATGGTGATTTGACTTACTTAATTCCATAAATAATTCCAAGGCACGGTTTTGATCTTTTTTTGTCTCTTCTCCATGGAAATATAATACTGCTAAATTATATTTGGCAATCACTGAATCATATTTGGATGCCAATTGATAATAGTGAATGGCTGTTTCAATGTTTTTTTCTACCCCTAATCCTCTAGCATACTTAACTCCTAAATTATTTAAAGCTTCAGGATCTTTTAATTTTGCTGATTTTTTATAATAAATAACTGCGTTACTATAATTTTGTTTTACACCCTGTCCATATTCATACATATAACCGATTTTATATAGGGCATTTGAATGGTTCTGCTTGCCAGCTTGCAAAAAATAATCCAGTGCCTTTACATAGTCTTGTTTAACATGATTTCCATCATATCACATTTTACCTAAATGATATATCGCATCTATGTTTTTAGCTTTAGCGAGGTTGGTGAATTTTTGAAAGGCAAGACGATATTGTTTGTTCTTATAATTTTTTAACGCCAATTCAAGCAGTTTTTTAGATTTTTTCATTATATTTTAATTATATAAAATGAATATGCCTTCAATATGATTAAAAAAATCAGCAGGATTATTTACTGTTAATTGTGGAATTTCTCTCGTACAATTTGAAAACTATACGGTTAGCAACAAAATTAAAACATAGTCACAATGCAATGGAAACAATGAATATTAATGGGATAATCAAAACTAATCAAACACCAGGAATGCCAACTAATGGTGATATAAACCCAAGTGGTGAATGTCTAGTATCATAAACAATAGACTCTGTAGCCACAATGATTGACATAACAATTACGATTAAAAAAAATATTGTACTAATACCTAAAGTCAGATAGCTTCTTAAGCTATATCAAGTATCTTCCCTAACATTCATAAAAGCATGTAATTTCTTACCTTTAGGGTTAATTCAAGTGTAGCAGGGCGTTTTTTCTCCACCTTTTAAACCAAAAGGAAGAGTTTTTAAATTAATTTTAACTACAGGGTGTTTAGTATTCTTTTTATCAATTAGTCAACCATATGGTTTATCTACAGGACGGTTTTCAACAGTCGATGTGTCACTAATCCCTGATCCGTCACGGTCTTGTGCTGTAGATATTTTAATATTTTTAAGCTGAGTAGCCATTATGTTATAAATATTATATATTTTAATCACAAAATATTAAAAAATTATTTTTTTTAATCACAGGAATGATGTTTTTTTCGAAATAAGTTTGATATTCTTTTTTAATGTATTTACATGAGTTGTTGAAAATTAGAACCTTGTGCCTTAATGTACAACAAAATAATAAATTAATTGTTTGAGCGTGACTAATATCAATATGATGTGAGTCAGGTCGTATTTTGAAATTGAATTTCTTGATAAACTCAATAATCTCGGGATGCTCTTGTAAGTTATTGATAATTGTTTCCCAATTATATAAAATAATATACGGATCAAAAACTATAACTGTTTCATTAATGACATCATTATCTATATCAACTACATTTATATCATTAATCAGTACTTTGGTTTTAATATTATTGCTAAATTTAGTGATTGTGTGTATAAAATTTTCCACATCAATATTTAAATGTTGTCCCGAATATAAATTGATTGTTTGTTTATTTTCATAATTAATGCTAATTTTATGTGGTGGTTTATCAAGGTGAGTTTTGCTGGCAATTTTGTTTCCAACAACTGTAAAATTATGATAGATTTGTAGCATTTTCTTATATTGAATATAATTCATAGGAAAGGTGGATATGGTGTTGCAACTACTTCAAAATAGATTAATTAATGTAATTGCTAATATCATTTTACTCATTCCTAAATTTTGTCCGTTGACTAAGATATGATATACGCTAAAACCAGCCACAACTATAAATAATACTTTTTGGATAGTTGCGATAAAAAATTGTAATGTTGAATTAATAAAATTACCATGCTTTTGGATATTTGAAAATTCATAGTAATTATTCTTTAAGTCGCTAGTAATTTTGTTCAAAGCATAGATGTTATGACTCTGGGTGATGTAGTTGATACACTCTGCACTAACACCATTATTTATCGATGCATTACTAATAGTTTTTCTTAATATGATTTTGCTTGAATGATAATGTACATAAGTGCAAACTGACAACAAAATTACTCCCACTGCACAGATTAAAAAATACCAAAAATTTATTGCTGTTAGAACGATAATCAAGCAAACAGAACATATTAACGAAGCAATGAATTGTATTGTTTGAAAGGAGTGAAAGTTGGCAATATTCTGGATAGCATTATCAATTAAATAAAAATAATTTTTGTCACATTTGTTTAAAAAATCATTATTTTTATATTTCAGCGTATCAATAAACTTGCTAGATAAAATTTTACTTATATTCATGTTGTGTGTTCCAATAAATAATTTTGATACATATGTTCCTAAAGTTTCTAGCAAAAACATTAAACCAAAGGCAAACGACAAAATTAAAAGATTTTTATATGAACCAATCAGGAGTGATTTTTCAATTACCTCACTTATGTAATTAGCCCCCAAAATTGAAGACACAATAACAACCAACTGTATGCCAATACAAATCGCTACATATTTAAAATTAAAGTGCGGTGCAATGTTAATACAGTCGTTATTCAATGTGATTTTGCATAGCTGTTTACTAGGGATTAACACTACATTTTGAAAGACCTCTTTTAATTCATTTTGCTTAACAATAGTTTTACCACTCACAGAATCATACATCTCAATTGAATTTTTAGTTTTCTTGATGATTGTGTAGTGCAAAGCGCTATTTTTACTAACAATAATTACTAAAAGACCATCATTTTTCATCGCTAATAATTCATCAAAACTCATTTGGTATGAATCAAAATGTATGCCGTATTTGACACCAAGTGATTCTAAATCAAATATACTCAAACCAGTGTTGGTAATGTTCGCTTCATTCAGCAATTGATTTTTAACTTCTTTCCGATAAAAATGATGGACTAAAGTTGCCAATACACAAACACCGCACTCATTTTGATTTATTTGTTTAGTTATATACACAATTTATAATGTCAAAAAAAATAAAAAAATATCATATTTGTTGACATTATATACATGATGGAAAATTGATTGAATCATAATATTAAATCAAACCGTGGAATGTATGTGGAGGAAATTATTGCCCGAACATGTGAATATTATTCTGTCAATAACATCGCATTAATCGAAAAGCGCCAGTTACCAATTAAAATTGTAAAAAACATTAATAATAACATGGTTGTTGGTAAATTATTATCGAGATCAACAATTGATTATAGCGGGGTATACCATGGCTTCCATATTGAATTTGAGGCAAAACAGACTAATGAATTATTTTTATCATTAAGTTTATTAAAATTACACCAAATTACACATATGCAGAATTTGTGTGAATTCAACGTAAACCCATTTTTAATTGTCTATATGGAACACTATGATAAATTTTTTTTAGTGGATTTTCGCTGGTTATTTGACAAAATTGCACAAATTGGTAAAAAGCAGGTGTCATATGAGGTTTTATCACAAGAATGTCAGAGCCTTGTCATTGAACATCCAGGCATAATAAATTTTATTAAATATCTAAAACATTAATTAAGTTATATAATAGAAGTAACGAATGGAAAGTATGGGTTTTCATTATTCATTAATACATTTCGTTATCGGGAAGTAGCTTAGCTTGGTAGAGCACTTGGTTTGGGACCAAGGGGTCGCAAGTTCAAATCTTGTCTTCCCGACCATTTGGCAGGGTATCTCAGTTGGTTAGAGAGCTCG
>JAITWZ010000001.1 GCA_031284985.1 Mycoplasmataceae bacterium | reverse complement strand
TTTGTTTCAAACTTTGGTAACGAATATTTTAAAAGCAACAACGTTGATGTTAACTCATTGACCATTGCTGAAGCAAATAATTTTTTAAACTTCGTTCTTGGTGCTGGTGTTTTACAAATTGCTGTTAAAATTGAAGACACAGGTTATGATCAAGAAAATGGTGGAAGTCTTGCTGAATTAACAACTTCATTTGTTCAACTAGGTGTATACCTAGCTAAACCTGATGCAGATGAAGAAAATAAATATGAAGTAGTAGCACCTCTTGCTGCACAAAATAACGACTCACACTATGGTGCTATAAAATTTACTTCAACAACTTCACATGATTCATTTAAACAATACGTGAAAAACAATGAAAATTACAACACACTTTACTTCCCTTTATTTATGACTGCTCAACAAGCAAAAAATAATGGTTATTGTGCTAATTTATTAATACCAGAAAACTTAACAAAGCATGAAAAAATTATGAAATTTATTTCAGTGGATAATGTTCAGAATTTTGTTGGTCATGTTAGTGAGTTAGTCACACTTAATAAAGTATATTATGCACTTAATATTTCAATGGTTATATTATATGGTATTAAAGCAATAGTTGATGCGTTCACATTAGCTGCTTCTTGAGCAGTTCCAATGCTTATGATTCAAGCCGCTATTCAACTTGCTGGTGATATTCTTTCAATTGTTTTCACTTCTTTGGAAATTTATAACACTGGCAAGACACTGGATCGATTAGAACCTATGTTAGATATTTTCAAAAAATATCTTGGTAGATCTAGAAGCTCAACTGACGGATATGCGAAAATTAAAGCCGCATATGATGCATATATGACACAATTAAAAGTCTTCAAAGACATTACAAAGACTCCATTAGCTAGAGTGAATGCTGCTGCAAGTGTGGCTGAACCTGGTGGATTATATGATGTGTTTATGAAGTTATTAACTACTAATTTATTTGATTTTGTTAATGAATCATTGAAAGAAGCAATGAAGATTGAGCCAGATTTTGATAGCGACGGTTTTAATTGAAACATGTTCCAAGGCGTAAACGAACTTGCCCCATTCCTTGTTGCTATTATCTACCGTATAATTTCTACTATTATTCTGGTATTATTTATACGTGTCGCTGGTGTTTTATTTAGAGCAGCCGCTAATGCTTTAGCAACAGGTGCATGAGATTCAATAACTAAGATACTTGCTTCTAATACAGGTATTAGCTTTTATCATGGTCTTAGTGATATTTCGAAATTTCAAAACATAAGTTATAAGATTGGAGATATATTTTTGAAAACAGCAGACGATCTTGCAAAATTTAGTAAAGCTCTAACTATAACTAAACCTTTTATGGAACTTTCTGGAGTTGCTTCAATTATTCTTGGGATAATGGATATATTGTTCACAGTTGGTTATTCAATAGCTATATCAGTTATTAGCGATGATGTAAACGATGTGGTTGGCGATTTTATTTATTAGTTATAATAAACACTAGTTTAACGAAACAAAAGACATCTTTTAAGGTATTATTCATGCAAAAAACAGGAATTATATGCAATAATTTTAACACTTTATTAATAAATATAGTATAATTACATTGTATGATGTTAAAACTTAAGAGAACTCTACTATTGTCAGGATTGGGATTAATTGCCTTTGGTGCTATTACCCCTGTTATTGCCTCTTGTTCTAAAAAAGCAAAAGCTGATGCTCCGCAAGAACCTATATATGATGCTGCAGTTGTCCAAAGCTTATTTGAGCAATTCATTGAAAACTATCAAGCGCTTGTTAGTGGTACTGAACACGAAGCTGCAGCTGAAAGTGAAATAGCTCGTTTTGAAGCAGAATATGAAGCGTATGAAAATGACAAAGCTGATTTGCCTGACGCTGATAAATATGCACTATGTGCAAAATGAGTAAAAGACAAAGCTGCTTTATATGACATTGTTTTAGTTGAGTGAACAAACGTTGATAAAAATCGTGAAGCAATGATGGAAAGCACTTTGGTTCAAAACCAATATAGTGAAAATGTTTTATATGCCATTGCTACACAGAACGACCTTGTTGATCAAGGAATTGATGAAAACAAGAGTTTTAACGAATATGTGGATACTATGGAAGAATATGATGAAAGAAAAAATTCTGCAACTTTATTCCCTCGTTCTCATGGTTATACATTGCGTGCAACTTCAAGAGTAGTTAACCGTGAATTTAATGCTATTGCTGCTAAAGCGAACCTACTTTCACAAACCATTGATACTTATTTAGAATTAAACGACAATACAAACATCCTTACATATTTATCTACTACTACTGAAACTTCTCCATTTGAAACAGACGGAATTCTTAAATATGATTCTTCTGGCCGTGAATTAGATTTTTCAAAAACCACTACTCAAATAGTTGGTGAAGATGGTAACTATCTTGATGCATCAGGAAGTGCTTACCGTCTACTAACAAAAGATGCCGCTAAAGATTTATTTAACTATTCATACTTAGATCTTGATGCAGGTGAAGATGCACGAACTGTTAAACCATTTGACGGTACAAAAATTTTTGATAATGACACATATGAAGTTAGTATTGCTTTGCATGTAAAATCTTCTGACCCATCTTTAGAAGACAGCGAACAATTATTATCTTATGAGAATTATTCATCTATGATGTTTACATTTGAATATAACATAGTTGTTACAAATGTTAAAGACGGCGGTACGTTCTCTGTAATTAATCCTGTTAATGGACAAAGATATCCTGATACTGATGAGGCACATAAAATAAGCTATTTTAGTTTAGTTGGTGCAAAAACATATAATGCTCCAATACCAGCAGAGGTTACTAACGAACACGGTGCTGATTATTTAACAGAGACTTTGGGTTATGATGCGGCAAGCGTTCGAACAATTGTTGATGCTTTTGGTGTGGTGTTTGCTGACATTAAAAAAGATGAACGAGGTGCAGATGGTCGACCAACAGAGGCATCTAATTTAGTGGTGGATGAAATGGATAATGATATTATTAAGTCATTTTATTTTTTAACGACTGCTAATGAGAAAAATAATGGTCTTATAAGTTTTACAGAAAAATATGGTAGTACCAACGGCAATCTTGCATCTACTAAGGGTAAATGATTATCTGCAAACGATGCGAACTATGCTGTTCACCTACAAGTTAAATTTATTGAATCTTTTATTTCAAGTTTTGGTATTGAATATTTCGATAACAATAAAGTTGATGTCGATTCATTAACAATTACTGAAGCAAACAAATTTTTAGATGATGTTCTTGGTGCTGGTGTTTTACAAATTGCTGTTAAAATTGAAGATACTGGTGTTGAACAAGACAAGGATGAGTTGGTAGGTTCATATGTTGAATTAGGTGTATACTTAACTAAACCTGATGCAGATGAATAAAATAAATATGAAGTAATAGCTCCTCTTGCTGCACAAAATAACGACTCGCACTATGGTTCTGTAAGATTAGATTCTCAAACTACAGCAGATTCATTTAAACAATATGTAGATAGTAAAAACCGTGCTAACGAAGCATACAACACACTTTACTTCCCTTTGTTTACTTCAGCTGATCAAGCAAAGAACTACGATTATTGCAACAAATTATTAGCGCAAGAAAATTTAATAATTCACGAGAAAATTATGAAATTTGTTTCAGTTGATAGTGTTGAAAAATTTGTTGGTCATCTTGATAATTTGCTCACAACTAATACAGTATACTTTGCCCTTAATATTTCAATGGTTGTATTGTATGGTCTTAAGGCGATATTTGATGCTTTTACATTAGCTTGTTCATGAGCTTTCCCACCTACTGCCATTCAAGCTGCTATTCAACTTGCTGGTGATATTCTTTCAATTATTTTCATTTCTCTAGAAATTTATAACTCTAATAAGACTATAAAAAAATTAGAACCTATGTTAGCTATTTTTGAAAAATATCTTGAAAAATCTAAAGACCCGACTCAAGGTTATACTCAAATTAGAGTTGCATATGAAGCATATATGAATAAACTATGGATTTATAAAGATACTACAAGAGAAGCGTTAGAAAGAGCAGAAGCTGCAGCTAGTGTTGCTGAAACTGGTGGGTTGTATGATGTATTTATGCAGTTACTAACTAGCAACTTATTTGATTTTGTTAATCAATCAATAGAATTAGCATTAGGTATGGATTCTAAATTTGATGGCGATGGTTTTTCATGAGGTGTATTTAAAGGTATGTCTGGATTAGGACCTTTCCTTGCTAGTTTAATATACAATATAATTGCTCTTCTTATTGTATTTGTGTTTGTGCGTGTTGCTGGAGTTGTGATAAAAGCTGCTTCTTTTGCTGTGGTAACTGTTACTGATCGTTTGGCTGCAAACACACTTACAAAGTTTGAAAATATAGCTCTTGATATTGGAAATAAAGTAATAAATGAAACAGCAAATCTTGCAGAAGTTACTGAAGTTTTAATAAATGTTAGACCACTAATGAAAATTTCAGGAATTGCTGGAGCTATTCTTGCAGTAATGGATATATTATTTACAGTTGGTTATTCAATAATGGTCTCAGCTATTGCTAACAGTGTAAATGACATGGTTAGTGGATTTGATAAGAATTCTAAATAGATATTGTTTAGATAACAAAACGAGAACGTTGCACTTAGATTAATTATACCCCGTAAACATCTATATAAGTTATAATAAGTGTATGGATGTAATTACAGCACTGTCTACAAGAAAATCAGTACGTTCATACGTTAATGTTCCTGTTGAAAGCGAACTAATTAAGTTAATTGTTAGATGTGCGGGTAATTCCCCAGTTGGTAGGGGAAAATATGAGAATTATCATATCACAGTCGTTGAGAATAAAGGCGCTCTTGAAGAAATCAATAATGCTGCTAAAAAAGTTACTAATTTTGATAATTGTACATATGGCGCTCCTGCTCTATTAATTGTGAGTGCCAAGCATAGCGACGAAGCTGATTTATTCTCTGAATATATAACTGCTGGATGTATCATTCAATCACTAACACTTGCTGCACACTCTGTTGGTCTAGCGAGCGTGTGTCTATTGACCGTAATAAAAGGAATGCTAAGCGAACCTGCTATTATTGCTAAATTACATATATCAGATGGATTTATTCCCATTGCTGCAGTTGCTATTGGTTATAGTGAAACAAAACCAGCCACTGAAAAGGATATCCCACGTCATGCCATAGGCGCGGACATTATTTAGATATGGTTTTATACGATATTACTGAAAAAATCAAGCATGTTATTAGCAACAATAGCGAAATTGAACCATTAATCCGTGATAAAAAAGATCACAAGTTCTTTCTAATCTGTCAGAATTCACAAATTAAATTGGTTGAAGATTATATCGACATTGATAATGCATATATCGATCAAGCCTTTTCATCACAGGACCAATATGTCAATTATGTCAATTATGATGCTTATGATTTCTTATCAGTGATGCTTATTTCTAACACCAATGTTCACACTATTATTAAAGTTTTCTTTAGTGAAAATTTTTTAATTCTATCAACACCAGATGGAATTATTAATGCCGACATTGCCTGGATACACCAATATGTTGATCAACGAATCGCCAAGTTTTTTAAGGCTGATATCACACAGCAGCTTAATGAAGCATTGGGATTTATATTCTATAATATTTTTGCTTCAATTGTAAGATTTTTTTCACAAACTCTAGAAGATGTTGAGGACAAAATTGAATTGTTTATTACTAAACTATCAACTGATGAAGTTGTCAACAATAAGTATTTAAAACATATTGAGCTAATTAGAAAGCTATCATATAGTATTAGAAAGCATATTCGTGCCCTTGATACAATCACTGGTACAATTGAACAGAATGAAAACCAATTCTTCCCTAAAACCCTTAATCACTTATTACGTAGTATCAAGCGTAGGGTTGATGCAATCCTAAAATTTAGTGAATCAGTATATTCGTTTAGTGAAGAACTTATTGTAACTTATAATAGTAAAATTACCAACCAAACAAATATCCTCGTAATGCGACTTACATCATGAACCATTATTTTTAGTTTATGAACAGTTGTTGCTGGAATATATGGAATGAACTTTAATTTCATGCCGGAACTACAGTGAGCAGGTTCTTATTTCATTGTTATTGGTGCTTTGATTATTATTACAATAATCCTTGTAGTACTATTTAAGAAGAAACAGTGATTATAACTTAATCTTTGTATTACTTACGTGGCATGATTTGAATATTTTAGTAGATGCTTTAAATTCTGGATCATCTTTATATTTATCGTCTATGTAATAAACATGTGAAATGCCAGAATCAGCGATTAATTTAGCACAATTATAACATGAACCCAGTGTTACATATAGTGTGCAACCACTTAGGTCTTTCTTTGCTTGTATAATTGCACTAGCTTCAGCATGAACAATATATGGATACTTGGTATTCAATCATTCAGACTTATCATTATAGTCACGGCCAGTAGGGAAAGCACCTTTTTTAGCTTTATTTAAAAAGTGATTATAACCAGTACTAATAACTTTTCCAGAACTATTAACAATAACACATCCAACCTTAGTGTGAGGGTCATCGCTTTTAGCTGATTCTTTGATTGCTAGGCGCATATAATTTTTGTGTTGTTCACTAGTAAAATCCATAATAGAGTTGTGTTCAAAGATATTATATAATATAGTTATAATATGCAACAATACTTAGAATTATTAAAACATATTCTAAATGTCGGGAAAACCAAACACAACCGTACAGGCATAGACACTATATCAACATTTGGTTATCAGAATCGATATGACATTAGTAACTTCTTTCCACTTTTAACAACTAAAAAAATGTTTTATCGGGGAATTTTTCACGAATTAATATGGTTTTTAAAGGGTGATACCAACCTTAAATATTTAATCGATAACAAGGTTAATATTTGAAACGCTAATGGTTATGAGTACTTCAAAAAGTCTAAAAACTTTGATGGTTCAACACTTGAAGAGTGAGTGGACAAAATTAAGAAAGACGGCGAATATGCTAAAAAATATGGCGAAATTGGTCCAGTCTATGGTGCACAGTGGCGAAACTTTAATGGGATTGACCAAATCAAGCGCTTGATTGAAGATATCAAAAATTCTCCTGATAGCCGTAGATTAATTGTTTCTGCATGAAATCCAGCTGAAATTAATAATATGGCCCTACCGCCTTGCCATTCATTATTTCAATTTTATGTTGACACAGATGCCAAAGAGATTTCGTGTGAGTTATATCAACGTAGTGCAGATGCTTTCTTAGGTGTGCCATTTAACATCGCCTCATATGCTCTACTAATATATATTATTGGTAATATTACCGGCTACAAACCAAAAGAATTTGTCCATACATTTGGTGACTTACACATTTATCAAAATCACCTTGAACAAGTTAAACTACAATTAAAAAGAACAGTTAGAGAATTACCTAAATTAGTGATTAAGAGAAAATTAACTAATGTCGAAGATATAACAATTAATGATTTTGAAATTGTTAATTATAACCCAGATGACCCGATTAAGGCAGATATGGCTGTATAGGGCATAGTCTATAATATATATACAATGGAGCATAAGTCTAAAACGCATCACAAATTAAAGAAGATTAAGACGCGTTTTCATAAGCTTCTTTCTGCTGACCGCAAATCACAAATAATGCGTGATGTGATTCTAGAAAATCACAAACAAAAAATGTATCGTGGTATGCCTTGATGAGTTTGTATCTCGACATGAGTGTTTCTAATTGTTTCATTAATTTTATTATTAGGAATGATGGTTTTGAATCACTCTATTGTTAATTTACAATTTCGATATGTAATTGTTGACCATAGTGGTGAAAAAACTAATTGTTATCATGCTGGCCCCTTTGGAATTTATACAGTAGTTGCTAATTTTGTTATACTTGGTTTGTTAGTACTTTCCACAATCAAAGTATGGAAATTTGGTGATCATTACATAAATGGTATCTTGTTATCACTAGCTATCTTATCATTTATATATTTAGTATTACACTGTCTTGGCATCTTATGATATGTTATGCCACTTGTTCCGATATATTCATCATATGTATATGATACAGCAGATGATTGAAAACTAGAATATACACTACAACCTTTTCTATATGCTGAAATGTGTTTACAAGTACTTAATATTGCTTTAATTGGTATATTTAATATATATTATTTTAACTACTATAAGAAGCTATAGTTAAATTTTACGACGTATTCTAAATATTGTTATTAGAACAATTTGGACTAATAAAGATATAACAATTAGGATTATACATAAAATCATAATGTCAAGTTCATGTTCTTTTTCAACATTGATTGTGATGTTAATTTTAGCAACAACCTCTCCATCAGCAGTGGAAGCTGTAAGAGGGAAAATCAATACATGCAATCATGTAATTTTTTTCACGTGAACTCCTAATGTTTGACTTTGTTCATTGAATTCAATATATTTTGATAAAGAGCTTGAAATATGCCATTTAATTTCTCCAAGGTAATTGTCAGTTTGTGTACTTCCACCAGGTACATATCGGTATTGTTCATATGAATTGCCAGAATCACAATTTATAACTCTTGGACCTCTAATTGTTAATTCAGGCAACATTACTTTTAATGTAAAGAAATATGTCGCTTTAACATGTGGATCATCGTGTCTTGCTGCCTGAACCACTATGTTATATGTGCCAACTGGTGTATCACTAATACAACTTAATCATCCTGAGTTTTGATTGATTGAGACTTTGCCAGTTAATGCTGGAGGGAAATTATCTAGTGGAAAGCTTCAATCAACAACTTGATTTAATGTGTTTGGAGTTGTTGAGGCATTAAACTTGTGGGGTTGCCAGTTCATTCCTCGATAATGTGTTAATAAATTATCCGCATTAGGTGGGACAATTGTAATAATCGGATCATTAATAGTTATCGTGACGACATATGTTCCTACAATTGACATTGATAGTTGCGAATCTGTTGAATGGTCAGCAATCGCTTTAACTGTAAAATCATAAACCCCTGTGTGAGCATTTGTACCTATTTCAATATCCATTGCAGAACTTGCTGTAGTGATATTTGTTGTTGAAAACCCAGCTGGAAGATTTGCACTACTATAACCAGCTGTGGGGTTGGTTCATTCGATATTTCATAGTGTGGTATTATTTAGACCATATGATGCATCACTAGGGTTTACAAATGAAGTGAAATTAACACTTCCACCAACACCATCAATAAATGTTTTATTTGCTGAGCATGTCACATCAACACTAGATTGAACTGTACGGACGACAAAATTAATGGTTGATGACCGTCTTTCTGTACTTCCAACCACTCTTATTTCCATTTGATAATATCCTGTTTCAGTTTCAACTTCAAGCGCTTCATCAATAGTGAGTTGACCACCACCTAAATTTATTCCAAACGGTAACGGGTTGTTAGATCTATATGTAACAATTTCACCAGCAGATGATGTGACAGTAGATAATTGAACTCTTTTTTGAACACCTTGCACAGCATATAAAATCATTCCAGTTAATCCTTTTTGGCTTGAAGTAGCTGTTGTGGTCATACTAAAGTCTTCAACAACAAGTGTTACAGGGAAGATGGCAGTAATTGGTGCTAATGCCGTATCATTTGGTGTGGCAACGACATTTATATGATATTCAGTTGCAGGCATCAATGACATCGGGATTTCTAAGTAAAAATCATCATTTGTTCCATGGGAGTTACTAAAATGCGAAGCATCAGTTCCTGTAACTGATCACGAATATGTATTGTCTCCACCATCATTGACAGAACAATTTAAAGATCCAGTGTAATTCTGAACTTGTGGTACACTATATTCAACAGCAATTATACTATTTCCAGAGATAACAAGTGATGGTTGGAAGACATTAATTGTTAATGTAAAAGGTTCACTAGAAATTACACTATAGTGGGCAATCAATCTTAACTGAAAATTACCTAATGGCGTAGCCCCACTTACTAAAAACTTATCTATATCCCATGTGATTCCACTTGGAAGAACATCACTTCATGCATCATTAGTGTAATATTCTATAGTCCATGAATCAGCAGTTATTTCAATATCACCTTGTAAGACATGGAAGGTAGTTGTTTCGCCGCTTCGGTAACGGTTAAAACTAAATAAACTACTACCTTCAATATTGATTTCTAGATTATTAAGAGTTAGGTTGATGATACTTATAGTTTCAATTCCAGTGTTATCAGATGCTTTAATAATTATTTGGTGTGTACCTGGTAATATCTGGTTTGTATCAATTGAGATAGTAGCTGTTCGGCCTAGTGCGTCTGTTGCTACCACTTCCACACCTGGCGTACTTGATTGTCAATTAATGACACCATCTTCATTACTTATGTTGTAATCAGCTGATATTGCTACTTCTTTAATACCGTCGCGGTGGTAAAACTCTAACTCAGTGGGGGTGTCAATGCTAATACTTTTTCCATATACCACTATCACAACTTCAATATCTGAATATAATTCTCCACCAGCGTCTCCTGCTGAATCTCTTTCAGTTACTTTACTTGTAACCACTATCTTAATTGTATACGTGTTAGATGGAACTGTTTGTGATATGACAAGCAGACCATTTTGGTTAATTGTAATACCGTTAGTGGATGGACTTGTGGAGTCAAAACTCATATCTCAAACAGGCGTGTCATAATCATATGTTTCACCACCTTTGGAAATAACATAACTTGCATTAGCTCCATTAGAGAAATTTGTTTCAATAAATTGTGGACCAAGTAAATCAAATGGATGTTTATTATTTGTTCCCGTAACAATGATTGTTACAGTTATACTATCAGTAATACTTGGGTCATCTAACGATACTGCCGTAATGGTTACATTTTCATATGTGACATCAGTAGCACTACTATTGGTTGGCGCAGTTACATATCCAGTGTTGGGATTGATTGAACCACCAGGAAGACCTGTTATTGTTCAAACAAAGTTGCTAGTAGCTAATTCGCCCGATGATAAGTATGCTTGCCCATATCAATTAGTTAATGTCATTTGGGGACGAGTAGTAACTACAAGCGGACCAATTACTTCCATGCTAGCAGCACTTGGTTCAACAATAATTTGGCTTGGATTTTCCAATCCAAACATACCTACTGAATCTGACCCAATTTTTTGATCACTGTAATGTAGACGTCACTCCGTTAGTTGAGCATCTGTAGTACGTGATGGTAAATGGATTATAGTACGTCAGTTTAACGCTCCGTTTGTTCCTGAATCACTATAGTCTTCTTCATGGCTTGTAGTTACATATGGATAGTAAAAAGTAAAATTACCACGACCACTTCCAAATGAACCAGAACCTAGTTTCCACGTTCAATCATTGTAATCTGGTTCATATAGGTATACATCTTGGATATAAGGACAATTATAAAAACATCTTTCGCCTACCTTATTAACTTTATTCAAATTCATCGATACAATTGATCATGATGAGTCAAAAGCCATAATTGGTAACTCAATGTGTCCTTGACCATCAATTGTAAATATATCAGAAGCGTTTATAGCACCAGCACATAGTGTATTACCAAATACAATATTACTGCTATTGTTTTGTAATACAGCTATACCAATAACATTATTTACCTTACATTGTTTAACTTTCAAATTCGTGTTTAGTGGATCAACTGTAATTAATGATGGCGACAATGTACTAACACAACCAAATATATAAGACGCATGCGAATCATTAGTTTGTGGGTCATTCATGTTTCGACCTAAGTGGACAGACATTAAATTTGGGCAAAAGTAGAATGCACGATCTGGTAAGTAAGTCATGACATTGTTACTACTAAAACCATATAATTGTTTACACGCATAATCGTATGCTGTTAATTTTTCAGAGTAACTAAAAATTCCACGATCACTTGTACTACCACCAGCAATACCATATATTTCTGTCACACTATGAGATACACCATTTTGATCAATAACCTGATCTTGCATTGTTAGATTGATTCTAGCTGATGTCATAAACTCATAACCAACCAAGCTAACATTCATCCCTGTACCAGTTGATCATGAAGCAAAATATAAGTGGTATAAATCGTTTTGTGGAAGTCCCCAGTCTTCATTTTGATTCATTGGCAAAGTAAAAAGCGTCGAACCGATATAAGTGTGGGTTGAACCTTGGATACCAGCTGTGGCTGTAGTTATTGTCTGACTAGAAGAAGTACCCCATCTACCACCACTATAAGTAGTTAGACCGCCTTCAACTGTAGTGGTATCATCTAATGTTGCAGCTCTAGTTGCTTGTGCTAGCGATGATTCATGGATATATGAGGCACACGCAGTAACAGCTCCAGTAACAGCTACACCAGCTAGTGATTCTGTTATGATGGTTAGTACGATCTTTTTAAATAGTTTAGTCATTGTATGCTCTGTGAGCAATATTAAGAACCACTTCATATTTATTTAAATAGAAAATATATTGTACGTCAATTAATTTGTACATGATTCCAAAATTGCTATTTGCGCTTATGTCAAAGATAATTTGAATTGAGTAATCGTTTGTCAATTGATCATAGTCATTTGTGACATTGGAAAAATCAACTGACAGCAATGGGCCAGATGACGGAGTTTTATCAATTGACAAGCCAGTTGTTAAGATGGTGTTTTGTGCATCGATATTATTTTTTTCATTTTGAGTTGGACTTAACTTTCCTCATTTAACCGAATAAAAACTATAATCGATTATTCATCTAGTTTGCCATTTATCAATTTGAGGATCAGTTTTTTGTCCATGATATTGCATACTTTCATAATATGATAAAGAATAATTTATAGTGAGTCGTTGCTTATTTTCATAATACTCCATTTGTTGTAATGGATAATCACCAATATGTGAAGAATCTTTTGTTGCACCAACAGTTCAATATGTGTCAGGTGATTTTAAGACGATTGTAATGTATATGGAAAGGGTAGCAATCGTTATAACTGGTAACGCTATACTGGGAATCGTTGTTCAAAGATGGTGTGTTTTCATACTTACATAATGATTATAACATAATATAGTATGTAATGAGGTATATGAATAAGCGATTAAATACAGAAAAGTAACTTTGCATTATATTTTTGAAATTATGGGACAGATTTGGTTTTAGAATTACATAATTCTGCCAATTACAAAGCAAAAAACTTGGTTAATAGGTAATTCTGACCTTAAATACAGCACATATTCAATCAAACCTATTTGCCATATATTATAATATAGTGTGCTTATGAAAGTTAATAAAGCAGTCATCCCTTGTGCTGGTAGAGGGACAAGAATGGCGCCATTTTCCAACTTGATTCCTAAAGAACTACTACCGTTAAATTGTAAACCTGCTATTTGGTACGCTATTAGCGAGTGTATATCTTGTGGGATAAATCAAATCTGCATCATCATTAGTCGTGATAAAAAAATAATTATAAAATATTTAAAGTCCACTTTTAAAGATATTAAATTTGTTTTTATCTATCAAAAGAAAATTGGCGGTTTAGGACAAGCAGTTGGGCTGGCACGGAAATGGGTAGGTGATGATGCTTTCATATTAATGAATCCTGATAATTTTTTTGGTTCATACGAACCTACCAAAAAACTTATTAAATCATATAAGGGACTAACATTATTATCTTTATTTAGAGACAACGACGAAGCATTGAGTAAATATAGTGTGGCTGAATTTGCTGATTATCAAAACATGAGTGGTGTTAAGCAGATAATGAAGATTATTGAAAAACCAACGCCGAAAGAAACTAAATCACGAATTTTTGGTTACTGGCGTGTAATTATCACACCTGATATTTTTGATAAGATTGATTCTCTTACACCAGGGAAAAATGGTGAGTACCAGCTAACTGATGCTTTTGCTAAATTAGCCGAAGAGAAGAAATTATATGGACTTTTGCTAGATAAAAATGTTAAGTTAATTGATATTGGTAATAAGATTGGTTATGCTGAAGGTAATTTGTTTTTTTCTAAAAACGATATTTAAATTAAAAATATAGATGTAGCAGGTGGTTGAGTTCGACAGCATATTCTATTGGTAAAACATCAGTAAATGGTGCAATAAAACCCATAATCAAAAGATGTTGTGCCTGTTTGCAATCAATTCCTCGACTATTAATGTAATACATTTTTTCCTTATCTAAGTTGGTAATTTTTGCTTCGTGTTTTATAAAGCTAGAACTATTGGCAATGATTTCAGTTGGATAAGTGTCACTACGACTTTGTTGATCAAGAATAATTGAATCACAAGAGACTTCACTATAACTGTTTGTGGCATTCTTGGTAATGTTGATTAGGCCACGATATGAAGCATTGCCACCACCTCCAGCAATGGATTTGGAGATAATATAGCTCTTTGTGTTTTTGCCAATATGGATCATTTTTGCACCACTATCTTGTACCACACCGCGTTTAGATGTGGCGATTGAGATACATTTACCACAAGCATTGTCACCTTTTAAAATAGTGGCAGGATATTTCATGTTTAGTTTAGAGCCAATATTTCCATCAATTCATTCCATGTAACCATTAGTTTCAACAACTGCTCTTTTTGTTACTAAGTTAAGAACATTATCGCTTCAATTCTGAATAGTTGAATAGCGTACAGTGGCATTCTTACCAACAAACACTTCAACAACAGCTGCATGTAAATTGTTTTTATCATAGATTGGTGCTGTACAACCTTCAATATAGTGAATTTGGCTATTCTCTTCAACAATAATTAATGTTCTTTCAAACTGCCCAACAGACTTCGTATTGATTCTAAAATATGATTGTAGGGGCTTTTCTATCTTTAAGTTTTTTGGTATATAAATAAAACTTCCACCCGATCATGCTGCACTATTTAATGCTGCATACTTATTATCGTTATTGCTAACTAATTTTCCAAAGTATTTTTTTACAATTTCACTATGCAATTTTACTGCATCATCCATTGAACAAAAAATCACACCCTTACTAGTGAATTCTTCCATTGTTTCATGGTAGATGGATTCACTATCAAATTGGTTATTAACACCACTTAATGTTTTTGCCTCTAATTCTGGAATATTAAGTTTTTTAAAAGTGGCTTTGATTTTTTCAGGTACATTCTCTCAAGTGTCAGACTTTTTAGTATCAGGAGATGAATAATATATATAATCTTTGAAGTCAATAAATGATAGATCAGGTCCTCATAGTGGATTTTTAAATTTAATAAAATTTTTATATGCATCAATGCGTTGCTCTAACATTCATGCTGGTTCATGCTTTAGCAATGATATTTTTTTAATAATGGCAACATCAATGCCCTTTTTGAATTCATTACCCATGTGTTATGAGTTGTGTTTCTCTAAATACTTGATAGTTAATTTGTGGATTAATAATGATCAGATTTGTCAGAATCCAATGTTAATACAAAATAGGGGGAACAATACATAATTTTTAATATTATCTCAAGCAATCACTGCGCCAATTGTATCTAGATTACTAAAAATAATTAATAACACTATAGCTGCCACAATTTCCACACCAATTGTTAAACTATAAAAAATACATTTTTTGACTGAAAAATCACTATTGTATATCTTTTTTTGTTTGTTGTAACCATTGTTTTTAATGTAATCATAAATTCCAAAATAGTATAGGTAAAAACCATAAATTGGTATAAGGTATAAATACTTAAACATAAAAACATGTTTTAAGACATTAAGTTGTTCTTGGTTTGTTTTTATAACGTTATCGCTCATAATTAAATTTTAACCTCCATATGTTTGTCTAGTATTGCTTCATATAGTGGTTGTACCATTTCTAATTCCTCTTCAAGTTTTGCAGCGGTATGGATTGTAGGTTTAGTGGCAGGAGATTTAGGCACGAATAAAGCGCAGCAGTCAGGGAATGGTTCAATTGATACATCATATGTTCCATATACTTTTGCTAATTGAATAATTTCGCTCTTATCATATGCTAGAAGTGGGCGCAAAACACAAAATTCACCAATTGCATTTTGAATAGTTGCCATTGACTCCATTGTTTGACTAGCAACTTGGCCAAGTGATTCACCAGTAGCAATTGCCTGATATTTAAATTTAAGGGCAATATCTCTAGCAATTCTAAAGAAATAACGACGCATAATTGTAATTTGGTATGAGCTGTTAGACATGTGTGCTAGTTCGTTTTGTAAATTGGTAAAGTTAATGATATATAGTTTTGAACTCTCTAATAACCCATCCTTTGTCAATATTAAACGCAATTTTTCAACTTTTTTCAATGCTTTAGGGTTAGTGTGAGGGGGAGTGATAAATGTTAAAAAATCAACATGTAAACCCTTCTTCATTAAGAGTTTTCCAGCAACAGGGCTATCTATACCACCAGACATTAATAATAACACACGCCCATTAATACCTAGAGGAAAGCCCCCAGTTCCCTTAATCTTGTTAAAATAATAAATTACCTCGCTGGCTTTGATTTCAATACCAACTGTAATTTCAGGATGATGGATATCAACATGATATTGGTTGCATGCACCTAGGATTAGCTCGCCCATTTTTTTATTATAGTCCATGGAGTTGATGGGGTATTTTTTATCAATGCGCTTTGTCACAACTTTAAACGTATGTGAGCCAGTTGGCAGCTGGGCACATATCTGTTTAACTGCAACATCAATGTCAGTGGACGTAGTGTAGGCTTTAATCAAACAATAGATCCCTGGGACTAATTTAAGTATTTCAATAATGTCATCAATTTCATTTTCGCAGTCGGTTACAATGGCATAATCATATTTTTTAATAATCTTCACATTTTTGAAGTTTATTAATGCTTTTTTAATATTAATAAACAAGCAATTAATAAAACTACTGATGTTTTTTCCTTTTAACGTTAATTCGCCATATTTAATATATATAAACATTATTTAATTCTTTTAGGATTTTTTTAACAATTAATCCAATTGACCGGTTATAGTTTTATTATAAGTTATAATAAAAATAGATGGACAAAATTATCAAAATTAACAAGAAGAGTCGTAATTATATTGTAGGTCGCAACCTGTATAGTCAGGGTATGAACCTTCTAAAAATCAACAAAAGTGAAATTGCTTATAAGAAGATATTCGCTTCTTGCCAGTTATCATATCCACCAGCAATATATTTTGTGGCAGACTATGAATTCTTTGTTAACAATAACATCGTCACTGCTATAAATCTATATGAAACAGCAGCTGGGTTTGGTGATATCCAATCTTTGCGGGCATTAACAAACATTTATATTAATGGGTACAATGTACAGCAGAACATCACTAAAGCTAATGAGTATATTGAGTTACGGGCTAAGTTAGGAGATCCTGAGGGTTATAATGAACTTGGTATTAACTATATTGACGGAATCGGAAAGGAAATTAATTATCGCCAAGGTATAAAGTACTTTGAAAAAGCTGCCAAAAAGAAATCACTAACTGCATACATTAATCTTGCAAGAACTTATTTCTTTGGTAAAGGTGTTAAACCAGATGAGAAAAAAACCTTTAGTTATTATAAATTAGCTGCTGAAACTAAACACCCAGAAGGTTACTTTCGTCTTGGTTGTGCATATTTATGGGGCATAGGTGTAACTAAGAATATTAAAAAAGCTATCACCTATTTAACTAAGGCTGCAAAAGACGGACATATTTTGTCTTGTACTGAACTTGGTGATATCTATCATACAAAAAGATATAAAATGTATAATAGAAAATTATCTAAACTATGATATGATTTAGCAAAAAAATATACTGAAGTTAAGACCAGTGATGATCTTGGTGAGCAAGTAATAAAGGCTGCAAAACAATTTGATTAATAGTATATTAGTTTGCTAATAATAGCATTAAAGTTAACCATGTGGCCGGTATTACACATATGTACACTATTGTGAATCAAAAAGCTAGATATTTTGGTCCACCTTTAGTAGCATATGCTCAACTTAAACAAACTGTGACAATAAGCCAAAATTTTTCATTACACGATATAGTAACGCCCTCTAATTTTTTATGTGAGAGTGGCCATTTTAGGCGGTTACAAAAATTTTTTCAATGTGATATATTTGGGTTATACTTATACAATCCAAAGATTTTATAATAGTTAATAAAACCAGCCTTATGTAATGGTAAACGATTTGTTACCAACTCATCATATATAAATTCACTTCACGGGGTTTTACGCATAAAATCCTAAGTTAAAAACATTTATGAAAACAGTAAACGCTGATAATATCATAGGTAAAATGGTCACAAAAGTTATAGTGTTAACCTTTAATAGATTCATAGAACTATACATGCTATTATTATATTGTATCTCAATTAGAACATTTAAGCAGTCTTTCAAAAACTGGAGTGCTCTTAATAAAACGCGATCGATATACTATAATAATTTAATGGCATTCCCAAATTATTATAGTTGGTATTTGATTATATTTATAGCAGTAATATTTTGGGGCTTTGCACTCATTATAGTCTCATCAAGTCAGATTAAATCAACCCATAGAATTATTAATGATTATGACTATGCTATATCCAAAGCATTTCCTAATTGCTATGATTATATGTCGTATGAAATTGTTTTAGCAAAAATGTGCCACAAATGGAAACACCATAATAAATCAATGTATCAAGGTATATTCATAGCATTTATCCCTGAAATTGCATATATTATCAATACAATTTATGAATTGCTACACCCTGAGCATGGACCAGATTCTTTAAGTATTTCAGTGTCACCTCTTATGTGGGTTATCTTAACTGCTATCACACACATTATATGTATTACCATTGCTGTACTTTTTCCAATTTTATATCCGAAATTATTGAAGCGTGACTATAAAGATTTTGACCCCAAAATAGAGCGTAATATCAAGAAGATATTTAAACCACAATCACAAATCCGCCACATTAATCGGATTAAAGAATTTAATATCACACATGATAATGAAGTTATTCCTGCTTTTAACAAATCAATGAGGCTAATTAAAAAATATAATACCGAGACTGATGAGCAAACACGTATCATGATATTGTACAAAATTTTATATTCTTTATATTTAGCAATAGATGTTGTTGAACAAGAAAATGATGATTATATCGTCACTTTTAATGGTGTTGCTATACCAGTAAATCAATTGTCTAAAAAAATTGCTAAATATATTTTACCACAGTCTTAATGACTATACTGACAGAATAAATCAAATTTTTCAGCATAGGGGGTAAATTTCCATTCTCAATCCATTTGTGTGGAGGTTATCGTTTTAAATTAATGTGAAAATAAGTGCTGTGTTTAAAATAAATTAAATACTTTTTACAATACTTAAAATACCTCAAAAATTAAGATCGGTATTAAAAAAAGCAATATTCAAAATAAGTACACCCAAAAAGCCGGATATTTCGGTCCACCCTTAATCGCATTATATCCAATTAAAAAGAACCATAAGAACCATGCCAACCTTATCTCCTCGGTCCATGATTACATTTTCTAATTTTTTATGTGGGAATGGCCATTTTCATCGATTACAAAAATTTTTTCAATGCGATAATTTTGGATTATATTTATATAAACCGAAAATTTTATAAGCTTTATAGGCAGTAATGTTTGATCCTGATGTTAACCCATGCGCCATGCACTCCTGTTCATAAAAAACTCAAAATTTAATTTTTTTATCAGTATCAGTATGTTTTTTGTTATTCATAAAATATTAAATCGCTATTATTAAATTGAAAATTTGTTGCACTAGCTAAGTAGTGAGCTAAGGAATAAAATGTATCAGTGTAGTTATATTTTATCGTTTTCTTGTTAGCTGACGAAGTAATCATTTATTTATATTAATATTATTATAGTATCTGCTAAGTATAATTTTAATTCTTTTCTATTTTGTAAGGAAATGAAACGTTAATGTGTCTATGTTAACCATAGAATTAGTCGTTCAATAGGTATAAAGGATATTACGATTAACCACACTCAAAAAGATATATACTTAGGTCCCCCTTTAATGGCATATATTATACCTGTAGAAACTCTAAAAATAGTTAAGATTTTGTCCGCGCGAGTGAAATGATAAATTTTAAGTCTTTCATCTGAAAGTGGTCATTTTAACCGGTTACAAAAATTTTTCCAGTGTGATATTTTTGGATTATATTTATATAAACCGAAAATTTTATAATAACAATAGCTAGGATAACCAGGAAAACTGCTGCCCATATTTAATCTAAGCCTCTCATGTTCGCTTATTACAAAATCTCAAAATTCATTCTTGTTTTTTTTGTTATTCATAAAACATTAAGTCATCATTATTAAATTGAAAATTTGTTGCGCTAGCAAAATAGCGAGCTAAGGAATAAAACGCATCATTGTAGTCATATTTTATTGTTTTCTTGTTAATTGATAAAGTAATCATTTTATTTATACTAGTGTCTTGCTATATGCCCGGATACACTAATGGTATAATTCACACCGGCGAAACTACTATTGCTATGCAAAATATGTAAAATCAAAAAGCCGGATATTTCGGTCCGCCCCTAAATACATATATTCAGCTTGTAAGAAGCATAAGAACTATATCCATTTTATTTCCTCAGTCCAGCGTTACGTTTTCTAATTTTTTATGTGGGAATGGCCATTTTCATCGATTACAAAAATTTTTTCAATGCGATAATTTTGGATTATATTTATATAAACCGAAAATTTTATAGGCTTCATAGGCAGTAATGTTTGATCCTGATGTTAACCCATGTGCCATGCACTCTTGTTCATAAAAAACTCAAAATTTAATTTTTTTATCAGTATCAGTATGTTTTTTGTTATTCATAAAATATTAAATCGCTATTATTAAATTGGAAATTTGTTGAATTAGCTAAATAGTGAGCTAAGGAATAAAATGTATCAGTGTAGTTATATTTTATCGTTTTCTTGTCACTTGATAAAGCAATCATTTTGTTTATACTAAAATTATAGTATATATGTTATTAGTAGGCCTGTAATTAGTTCCAATAGTAGCACTAATCATATTCAAAAAGCCAGATATTTTGGTCCACCCTTAAAGGCATATATTATACTTACAGAAACTGTGATAACAGCATAAATTTTATCACGACGCGTCATAATTATGCCATCTAATTTTTCGTGCGGAAGTGGCCATTTTAAGCGATTGCAAAAATTTTTCCAGTGTGATATTTTTGGGTTATATTTATACAAACCAAAAATTTTATAATAATTAAAAAAATCGTCAATTTCACTAGCGTTAATAAGTCTACGAGCCCTGCATTCCTTGTCTATAAAATTAGAAAATTCATTTTTCTTATCTATATTTTTTTTGTTATTCATAAAATATTAAATCTTTATCATCGAATTGAAAATTTGTAGAATTACCTAAATAGTGAGATAATGAATAAAATGTGTCAGTGTAGTCATTTATTGTCTCAAAAAAATATGTTGCGACGCTGCACCCTAATTCATAGGCAATTTGGAGTATAGAAATAATTAGCGATGCTTCGCCAACATCATATAATTTATTTTTTATAGTGTTCTTATATAGACGCCCAAGTTTTGTTCGTCCGTCAATTAGTCCCCACTTGGTACTTTTTTGTCCAAACAAAAGTTCGGTTATTTTACCCAATGCCTCTGATACAGCAAGCTCTGTAACGCTCGTGAGTAACTTTGAACCCCCAAATGCATCAGTAATCTTGTTTTCTAGACTCAAGTCTTCTAAACCTAAACTTTCTACAAAATTTGTAAATTGATCACCTTTAAATTCCAAAGAATTTATTGCTGCGACATTTGCTCAATATGGTGAGTAGTCTGATTGAATATAAAGGACATTGAAATAATTCATATATAATGTATTTGCGATTGTAATTTTATCCATAATTAAACTATTAAAACTAGCATAATTAAAATGTTGCATAAATAACTCTGTCTGTCTACCTAATGTTTTAAAAAATCAGTCATGCGATACTCAATCAACATATTCATTAAGCACAGTTATACCGTTTTCTACCAACATCCACAATTGGTATAACTCATAAATTGTAATAGCTATTTTGACAAGTATTGGAGCTGTAGCAAGCATACTGAGCATCTTTATACCTTCAACTATAGTTACTACAATATTAGCGACAAGAAATGCCGTATCGCCAATTGCTAAAGCCGCTGCAGTATTTCTCAGATGCATGAATTTCTCAGCATTATAATATAGTGGTGCAATATCTGAAATAAAATTATTTAATTGCGCTTTCAACATCTTAGGACTAATTTCTTTTGTTAGTCATACACCTTCAAAAGCAGCGGTACTCAAATCATCAGCAATTAGTTTTGCATAAGTGTTTTTTCTATTGTTGTTAGAAACAGAGTCCACCAAATACCTATAAGTATCAATATTATCAGGGTTTATTTGGTTTTTTGGAGCAGCAATAATCATCATATCGGTTTTAACTTTAGCAACACCATCAACATCTGTTGGAGCGCCATTAAACGGATCTTTACCACTAGGATTATAATGATCTTTTTTCAAATATACATAAAAATCATAGCCCGAACTGTCAGTATTTGCTAAGCTATCAAATTTATTTCCATTTGATATAAGTAATCTATTTCCCATAGAATCTGTTAGATCGTAAGGGATTAAAGCACCTGCACGATATATATTTGGCAACTTGCTGGACTCGAGAGTTATTGTATTACTATAATCCCTACAATTGATTTTTTTACCGTTTAAATAAGATATATTATCACCTTGATTGTAATAATACTTATATTTATTAATATTTCTACGGTGTGGCATTTCATCATCAGTCCAATCAGGTCCAGTAGCCCCAACCAACCCCGCTCATAAGTTACTAGTTAACACTTCATTAACTGTTAGATCACGCCATCCACCAACTAATGTATTTTCATCAATAAAGTAGGAGGTGTGTTGGGCAGTTTCTTTACGATATTCACGATAAATTGATTCTACGCGGGCATATTTTTTATCGTAATCGCCATCGTTATTATTTTTCCCAACATCGAATTGATTAGGGTGTCCATCATTCCCATATTCAAAATATTCAAAGCGATGCTTGATCCTTGTTTCAAATCAGTAGGGGTCATTTAATATGTTACCATCTTCTTCATTGGTAATACCGCCAAACAAATCATCATATTTAAAATCAGTATTAATATTTAGATTATATTTTTCAATGATGGCTTGTGCAGAATTCTCATATGTTTGATTATCGATATTATTAGCAACACTAGTTGCATGTGAAATTGTTAATAATGAATCAATAGGTTCTTCAACTAATTCTTGCTCTGGATCAGAATCATCAAATTCTTGCTTATGTAAAAGTTCATCTGTTGCCGTATCTAAGAAAGCAAAATCAAAATTAATTATGGTGTGTGAGTCATTATTTGTATCAATATTATTAACACGTGGAATAAAGATAAAAGATTTGTTTGTTGATAATTCAATTGGTGTTCCAAGTTCATAGATTTCGTTATCTTTGTTCTTAATTTGTAAGTAATTAGCTAAATAACTGACGTTATTGATATCAAATTCTTGATATTGATTTTTAGCTAGTTCCCCAGCAAAATCAATTTCAGTATCAGGTTCATCGTACTGGATTGAAGATAGAGCAGCTTTTTCTACTATGTAATAATCTAATTCAAATTTAGATTGTAGTGCTGAACCAATAATCAGATCCTTGGCATCTTCATCTAAATTTTCCATTTGTTCCACATAACCTATTTGGAAATCTAGTAAATCTTCTTGTGTTAATAGACTTGATACGCCATATGCTGCTGGATTATCAATTGCTTGCATTAAATCTTTCGTATTATTCTCAAATTCTTTAAGTGCGGCCTTCTTTTGTTTTATATCCAATCTAGGATCATTAACGATTTCGTTGTATGATTGGTTAATGCCATGAACAATTTGTTGCTTAGCATCAGAAATATCAATTAAATTAATATCATTATCTAATGATAGTTGAAAAATAGCTAATTTCTTTTCTTCAATATTTAATGAATCATCATTCTTAATCAATTCAATCTCTTCACTAAGTTCTGGTTTAATTTCTGCAAGGTTGTTTCCTAGATTCTCCATATTGTTTTCAGGAGTGACAATATGTGCGTCTCAATCATCATTGCGTTCTTCGACTAATAAAATATCTGGATCATATTGGGCAGTTAGCTTTATCTTCTTGTCAAATTTAGGGTTTTTCACACAAGCAAAAAATTCAACATTATCACGTGTATCAATTTGGTTGGTAAATGTAATGTAACTATTATCAACTGGATTAACATAATATGAAATACCATCAATATCAGTTTTTTCTCCATTGATATCTTCAATCCATCACTCTGAAACTGAATTATCGTAATAATAATTGTGTTTAGCGTGGACAGTAATATTCTCATCATAAGCAAATTTTGTTGTTTCCTTATCAGTTGTTAAAGTAATCATTTTGTTTATACCTATGAGATATGGAAAATAAACATACATTAGTATTGGTACAACAATAATAGGGGTTGCAACTATGGCAATCATGAATATTGCGTTCAATTTTCGAACCGTACCCATGTTCATACCATTTATCTTCATACTTTTTGTTTTCATACTATTATTATACAATATTTTGGTGTTTAAAATCAGTTATTTTTAACCCTTGGTTAATTCTTGTATTCAGTTCACATAAAACTGGTGCATGAATACTCT
>JAITWZ010000047.1 GCA_031284985.1 Mycoplasmataceae bacterium | reverse complement strand
TTCGTTATCGGGAAGTAGCTTAGCTTGGTAGAGCACTTGGTTTGGGACCAAGGGGTCGCAAGTTCAAATCTTGTCTTCCCGACCATTTGGCAGGGTATCTCAGTTGGTTAGAGAGCTCGGCTCATACCCGGGATGTCGTGAGTTCAAGTCCCACCCCTGCTACCATTAACTATTTTTTAATCACTGTAGTACTGTAGTTTTTTTGTAGATAAATAAATTCTGCCAATAGTTTGTACTAAACCCACTTTTCTAGTATTTTAAAGTAAGATTAAATATTTTCAGCATAAAAATAAAATATTTGCATTACACTATAGTATGTATTTATTTAGTAAAATAACTGATTCTTGCTCATTTTTTTGTTAAAAAAATATAAAACTTTAAAAATATAGTATATAATAAATATGTAAATATGATTTTATTTCAAGCTACTATAAAGAACCGCAAGAACAAGAAGAACACTTCTACGGTTTTTATTCGCTAATAAAATAATTCTTAAAATTAAACGCAATAAAAACATCAGTATATAAACTATATATACTATTAAACTTAAACAAACAAAACAAAAACTAAATAAACAAAAATTAAACAAACATGAAAAACACAAATAAACTAACACGATTCAAGCAAAGATATAAATATAAAAATTTATATTATATAATATAAATAATAATGATTACTAATTGCATTAAAAAAACTAATTAAACAAAAAAACACAAAAAAAACAAACAACAATGAAAACTTACAATACAAATAAAAAAAATACAAAAATAACAATCTTCTCACTCGCAGCAGTTGTTGCCTTAAGCATCTCTCTTCCACTTACAATCGCAAGTTGTTCTGGAGTTGACTTAATGAAACGAACTCTAAGCGAACCTAACAAATATAAAGCAATCGTTAAAGAAGGCCCAACTAGTTGGATCTATCAATCTGAACAATTGGTCACTGGATTTGACATTTTAAATAATGTTGTCAGCCCTATGGCATATTATGACAAATTTAATCAAATACAAGGTGATATTTGTAAAGATGATGGAATTGACTCTAAAACCGCTTACACCGAATTTACTCTAAGAGATGGTAGTGGTGTTGAGGGAACTAGTGATGACCTTGTTAAACCATCTTGAGTTGATAGTAAAGGTGAGTTTAAAAGTTATATCACCGGTTTTGATTTCTTATATTCGTTAATGTTTATGCTAAACCCATTTAACTCAAGTGCGAATACAAATTTATCATATTTTTCTTCTGGTAATGTTGCCACCGGAAATATTAATTCAGCTTTGAAAAGAGCATTCGTTGAGGGTGCTTACACTCCTGATACTAACGCTGACAAATTTATAACACGACCTAGAGAGCATGTCTACGCTGACATGTTTAGCAATTTTGTTGTATCAACAGGAAGTGACGATACTAAAAAATTAGTGTTATATGATGCTAAAACCACTAAAGCAGTAGAGGCTAGTGGTGACTCTAATGTATTTAAACTCGAAGCTAACACAGAAGTACCAATCCTTGAAGTTACCAAAACTACTGTTAAATACTACACACAATTAACTATGCACCCGGATGTGTATAGTGAATTGAAACCGCTTTCTAAAACTTTTTTATGAAAACAAACTGCGGGTGAAGATGAAGCTACTTATACAGGTGCTTATAGTGAAACAGAATTTGAGAATTCATTCTCAAAAAATTGATGATCTGGTGCTTATTATGTTAAAGATGTAACCACTGAAAAAATTGTTTTGTTGGCAAATAATAATTATCATTTAAAAGCAATCGGAGGTAACATTACAGAATTGCAATATACGATTTCTCCATCTGCCAACGCAAATAAAATGCGATTGATGTTCGAATCTGGTAACATCACCAACGCTGTGCTTTCGGTAGTTGATTCAGCTGGATGAAATAAATATGTTGGGAAAGACGTAAAAAACCCGAAATTTACTGGTGCACATTTAGTTAGCAAACCTAATCCAAAAAATACATGAATGATGTTTTCTTACTGACCACACGGTCCGTATGCTAACTATGCGAATGATGCTCATACTTGAGGTGAGTTGGGTGCAACTAATTGAAAAGGTGATGAAGTGCCATTAATCCCAACTTCTAAACAAGCTAAAATCAATAAAACTATGGCTTTAACTTCGGTTAGAATGTACATTGCTACACACATGAACCGATCGTATATTGCTCACAGTTATTCTAACTTGGAAAAACAAGACTTTAATTACAAAAAAGATGTTTCACGACAAGTTTCTAACTCAATGACTGCTCCTACCTTGTTTGAGGCTAATGTTGATGGTAAATTAAAAAATTACGTAACTTCATATATTCAAGCTGAATTATTAGCTGACATCACTAGTGTTAATAACAATTTGGGACTTGGGTTTAATAGTGACCAATTATCCGCAATTGCAGATAATTCTCCTGGGTCTATTAATTCGTTTTCATATAATCCTTTTTTAATCTTGAATGCATTTGATGATTCGGATTCATCAAAATTTAAAAACACTGCACTAAAAGAGCAAGCAATTGCTGCCGCAAAAAAAATAGCTAGTAGTAATGCTAATAACTTCATACCTTCTACTTGAGATTTCACTGAGTTGCATGAAGTTTTAGCAGCTAAGGTTAAAAGTGACCTTAGTGTGGTGGGAATAAATGAACAAATTACAATTCCATATGCTTTAGATCCTGATTGAAACTCCACATACAATCCGCTATATAAAAGTATGTTCAATGCTTTTAATTCCTCAAATTTTAATGCCTTTAATGACGTTAAAAGAAATGCAGCAATACTTAATAGCAGTAAAACAACAAAAACCGGAAATTCAATGATTAAATTTGAAGGTGTTGTTGCTTCAACTCACGATCAATATCACAAAGAATGATATTGATATGGAAATGCGATTACAGGTTTACAAGCTGGTTGAACTAATGGTATTAGAGATTTATATAAATCAGTTTCTTCGGTGCTAAAAATTTCTAACGGTGATTGAACTGCATACCAAGGTGGATTAGATCAAATTTTTGATTTAGATGATTTAGAAGATATAACAGTTGGTGACTTTAGTCAAATCAATGACACGACTGCTAAAACTCAATTTCAAGATTCTGCTGGTGAGTTATTAAAATCAACCAAAGATATGTTTGAGAGTATGGAAAAATTAAGCACTAACCCAGAACGTGGAGCTAATGGTTGAGTTGGAAATGCTGTTAATTATGCTAAAGTAGAATATAAATATATTTACAAAAGTATGGTTAGTTTACCTTTATTTTGTGACGAACAAGAAGTTGTTAATTTAACTTATTTAGTGCCATATAAAATGCCTAATCTTCGAACTACTTATAGTATGGGTCGAGCTGAACAGTCTAAGAATATTTTCTCTGATACAGCATTTAAAATCGAAGGATATATGCATGCTAAGGCATCTGGCAGAGAAGACGACATCACATGATTACCAGAATGAGGCGATGAAGATGCTATGTATCAAGAATGACATAATAAACCAGGTAATAACAAGTCTAAAAATTATCAATTATAATTAATAATTACCGTGGGAACAAAAGCAAATGTCAAAAAAAATAAATATCATAATATTTATTTTAAGATCTCGTTTGTCAGTATTCTACTAACGTATTTATCACTATTTTTCTTAAAGATATACCATTATCTTAT
>JAITWZ010000043.1 GCA_031284985.1 Mycoplasmataceae bacterium | reverse complement strand
CACTTAGGACAATAGTGTGTGCCTCGGCCATTAACTGTAGTCTTTTTTATCATGGTACCACACACTAAACATTTCTGGTTAGTTTTGCCATATACTTTTAATTTGTTTTGATAAGCACCAATATGTTGGTTATCACTAGCAAATGTGGCAAAGGTAGTGCCACCACTCAATATAGATTCATTTAGGATCTGTTTGGTGTTAACAACAAAGTCATGACATTGTTTAATGGTAATGTTTTTTGTGTCCATCATTGGATTAATTTTTGAAGCAAACAAGATTTCATCAGCATAGATATTGCCAATTCCAGATACCTTTGATTGATCCAATATAAAAGTTTTAATTGCTTTGCTTGAGTTTCTTGTTATTTCATATAAATACTTGTCATTGAAATCATCACCAATAGCATCATACCCCACCTTTTTTAATTCTGGTGAATCAGCTAATGAAGTAAGTGTATATATGTGGAATGTACCAAACATACGCGAATCATAGAAATTCAGAAATCACTCATTCACCAATATAAGCGAAATACGTAGGTGTTTCATTGGAGGATGTAAGTTTTTGAACTCACTGTTGCCGAGTTTTGCTTCACTTCAATATTTCCCCTCAGTCATTTCATTTTGTGAAGAAATAATTTTTTTATTCTCACAAAATAATTTTCCTTCCATTCTTAAATGTATTAAGATTACTTTCTTATTAGATAAATAGCACTCAATATATTTACCCTTTCTTTTAAAGGATACTATTTTTTCATTAACAACAAATTTAGTAAATTCACTTGTTGTGGCATTTTTTAATAATTTTGGACTCAGTACACTTACACTAATAATCTTATTGTTTATAGCATTTGAGTTATTTAAGTTATTGACAACTGTTTGTACTTCAGGTAATTCAGGCATAATTGATTATAACCGACAAGAATGCATAAAATTGTGCAACTTTAATCGTTCGGTTTAAATGATATATTATAATATAAGTATATTATGGGAAAAGTAGTAGTTAAAGATATAGAGTTTGTTGATGCGTTAAGAAAATTTAACCACATCACTTCAGAAACACGTAAAACGGCTAAGCACCATGAATTTTATTTACGTCCAGGACTTAAAGCTAAAGCTAAAAAAGAAGAAGCTAAGAAGACTAATGCTAAGTGCAACGCTAAGAAACGTCATAAAGAATTTGGAAAGGCTCCACACACTCCTTCTACACCGGGATTGTAATTAAATGAGACTTGTAATTGATGTTTGCGGTGGAGAAGCAGTACCAAGTGAACCAATTGCTGCAGCTCGTGCTTTTTTAAAACAACATAAAGATGTTGTAATTGTTTTAGTCGGTGACGAGAAAATCATAAAAAGTTACCTTAATAGCAATGACCGTTTTGAAATTGTACACGCTAAAGATGTTGTACATAGTAATGATTCTGTTTTTAGTTTTTTAAGAAATCACGAAACATCATTATATAAATCGGTTGAACTTGTAGCTACAGGAAAAGCTGACGGTGTGTTATCGAACAGTACCACTGCTGCCTTTACTGTTGTAGCAACATCGCTTTTAAAACTAATTCCTGGAATTAATAAACCAGCTTTTATGAGTTACATACCTACTACTAATTTAAAAGGAATGTTGTTACTAGACGAAGGTGCTAATGTTGAATGTACAGCAGATGATCTTGTGCAATTTGCAAAAATGGCTAATATTTATGCAAAAGTTATTTCTAAAATACCATCACCATCTATTATGATTGCAAATATTGGTAGTGAAGATACCAAAGGATTACCATACCATATTGAGGCAAATAAAATTCTAAAAGCTGACAAGTCCCTTAATTACACTGGTTTTATTGAAGGTAACCACATAATTAGGGGTGATGCTAACATTGTTGTTGCTGATGGTTATACTGGTAACATTATTTTAAAAACGCTTGAAGGTACTTTAATGGCAATGAAAGATTTACTAAAAGTAAATTTTAAAAAACCAATTAACATTCCCGGATATTTGTTATCAAAGCGTGTAATAAATACAATTACTACTACTTTTGATTACAAAAATTATGCCGCAGCTTTTGTTCTAGGGCTTAGTAAGGTTGCTTGTAAAACTCATGGAAACGCTAAAGAGAAAGAATTTAGCAGTTCATTACGTATGTTAAGAGAAGCTGTGATCAATGATTTGCCATCACTTATTAAAAACAATATTAAATAATGGAGAAAGAACTCTTCGATGAATTATTCAAAAAATTTAAAATAGTTCCAAAAGCATACAGTTTGTATATGCAAGCTTTTACACATGTATCATATTCTACTCAACATAAAAACAATATAAATTACGAACGTTTAGAGTTTTTAGGGGATGCTGTACTAGACAAACTAATAGCTAATTTTTTATATCAAGAATACCCGAGTATGTCATCAGGAGAATTAAGTACCACTCATAGTTTAATGACTAAAGGTAAAACACTAACTATTGCTGCTGATCGCTTGCAATTTAAGGACTTAATAATTTTTGGCGGAACTATGCGCTCAAAAGCAGATATTAGTGATCGAATTTTAGAAGATGTGTTCGAAGCTTTTATTGGTGCTGTTTTTTTAGACCAGGGTGAGGCAAAAGTCTGAACCATTCTTAAACAAACAGTGATTCATTATTATCTTACTAACATGTTGAGCAAAGACCAAGATTATAAAACATTACTAAATTCTTACTTCTTGCAGCACCGTGATATTGATTTTAAATATAACTCCATCTATAATCGTATCAAACGTGAGTACGTTGTTGAACTAATTATTGATAACCATAAATCATCTATTGGTAGAGGACTTAAAATTAAAGACGCTGAAAATGCAGCTGCTAAAATCATCTATATGCGTTATAAGAAGGCAAATAAAATTAAATAGGGATAAATATACTCTCAATGTTCTTTTCTTCAATCGCTGATAATTTTTTACAATCTTTTTCAATTAATGCTATATCTTTAGAAGCAAATTCAATCTCTGCTGGTTCAGTAATGTAATTAACAGTTTTAATCAGTGTGGCGTTTGCAGCAACATATAATTTTCAATTTATGAAAGTAGGAAACAATTTTTTCATTTGCTCAACACTCAATATCTTTTTAATTTTATATTCTTTATTTGAAAACATTGTATAGGCTGTAACGTGCAGACTGTTAGGATTATATTTTAACGATTTATCAAAATAAGGTTTAACAATAGGGTTGTTCATATATGTTAACAAACTAAATTCTGTGGTTGTGTATTTATTATCAACCATTGGTTCATGTTCAAATACAATACCACCCATAATACGTAAGTTAGCCTCAATCAACACAGGTCCAGATTTATCAATTTTAATTTCAAGGTGTGTCGGTCCAACATTATGTTTCATAGTATTTAAAACATCAACACAATAAGCAACAATTTTTTTATGTAGGGGATTTAGTTGTAATATCAAATTAGTTCTTTTATACAAATATACTCCACTTTCATGTTTGAATTTCTCATATTCTCATACATCTGTTAGTATATGTTTGCCATTATATGATATAAAATTAGCAACATACTCATTACCAGATATAAACTCCTGCACAATGATATCGCCAAGAATTTCTTTTTGACTTTTATTTATATTATTAAAGTAATTTAATTTATCCTGTAATTCAGTTTCGTTGAAGACAACAAAAACATTTACAGAAGATGAACCAAAAGAGGGTTTCAACACTAGGGGTAATTCAAAGTCTTTTAATATACTAGATACGGTTTCATTTTTCTTAATTAATCTGCTCTCTATAGATCTAATTTTATTCATTTTAAGTAAGTTGTTTAATTCATATTTATTTTTTCGCGTGTTACTTGTTAATGGATCATTCCCATTTAAATTCAAGATGCTAGCTAACTTATCACCATATGCAATTGTTTCTTCATATGGGATAACAGCTTTAACATTATATGGTTCTAATTTTTTAAGTGCGATTTTTATTGATTGTTCATCATTGACAACCACTAAATTTTTAATTCTTTTTTTAACAGTTAATATGGTTTGATCAATGTCATTGGAAATTTCTTTGGTTTCACCTTCCTGTACTCGTAAAATTATTGGTGTAAAATCATATTTTTTACAATAATCTAACATTCTTGAACAACGATCACCAGGGTTTAATAAAACTACAGCATCTTTTTTATTCATATACATAATATTATAACAAATTGTAAAGCAGTTAAACAAACTTAAAATTGTTATAACTATTTTTTTGATACTGTTACCTTATTATTTTGTTACTGTATTACTTCATATAAATAGGCAACACTCACACACGATTAGTAAATATAACAATTAGATAATTGTGAATTATATACACCACATTATTTTAATAATATTTACAAATATATTATAATTAAATTAACGATATGGCACGTACTTGCTTAGTTTTTGACACCGCAGCTAATATAAGTAATAATCAATTTGATGATGTATATGTTATTCCGTTATTGATAACTGAAGTTATTGATGGAAAAATTAAAACATATCGTGACGGTGTTGACATTGATGGTAAAACTTGTCTAGAGAAGTTGATAGCTGGACAGTGTTTAAAGACTGCTCAATCAATCCCTAAAGACGTAGTAGATTTGATGGATAAATTATCTGTGGAATATGATGAGGTGTTCTTCATCCCTTGCCCATTACAAATATCTAACCAATATAATTCTATGAAACTAATATGTGCAGATTATAAAAATGTACATGTTTTTAAACAGAACATGTTAGCAAATTTTACATTATGAACATTAGAGGATTTATTAGACTTAAACAAGAAAGGTAAATTAACCGCTGATTACATTCAAAAATATCTAGATGAGACACAGTTTGCTAAAGCCGGAGTTCTCAATGTTCCAGATTTCAGATATTTAAAACGTGGTGGTCGTGTTAGTGCATTTAAAGCAGCAATGGGTTCATTACTAAAGTTTAAGGTTAGTATTTCGTATGCTGATAGTGGATTAGTGATGTTTGATAAAACCACAAATATTAAAAAGATACCAGCTATATGTGAAGAGTCATTTAAAGCTGCTATTCCCAATTTTTCAATGTCCAAAATTAACCGTATTTGATTTGGTACATCTGGAATTAGTGATGAGAAGTTCAAGATTGATGAGATTATGGCACTAATGAAAAAATACTTTAAGGTTGATAAAAAAGTTAAGGTCTATGAAGGTCCAATTACCTCTGTAATTACTGCTCATACTGGACCAAATTATGTGATTGTTGGCGTAGGCTGTGACCCTAAAGTTTTGAAGATAAATAAAAAATAAACAATCTGCAAAAATATCCCACAATTTATTCAAATAAATTTTTTATTTTCAGTTTTATAATTTAAAATATGACGGACGAAAACGCAATTATTCTAAAAATAAAAAATAACAAAAATTCAAGTTTATTTAATATTTTATTCAACAAATATAATTTGAAATTAAAGGGTTACATTAATAGTTATATTTACACACATTACTCATGTTATGCTGATATTCTGTTGGGTGATGATTACACATGTTTGATTTGAGAAACAATATTGGAGGCAGTTGATGCACATGATCCTTATCAAGCGAAGTATGAATTTGCACGCATGCTATATACGGTACTTCACCGAAAAATGATAAGAGTTGTTAGTAAAGAACATGTATGCTTATATAGAAATAATGTAATTAGACAAACAAGTAAGGAAAAAGATGAAAGCGCTGATGATATAGAAGATTCTATGCGTAATGATTCTGAAAGAGAAGACCAACTAGATAAAGTTAAAAAATTTTTACTACACGAGAGTTGACTTACACAAAACATTATTAAAGCTAAGTTACACGGAGAGAATACACAGCAAATTGCTGAGAATTTAAAGGTATCACAAGCTAAAATAAATAATGCATATTCACGATTTGTTAAACGATTTCAGAAAATAAATGGTATTTCTTAAAATTATTTGTCATTATAAGTTGTAGGTATGTATTCGTATTTAGTAGGAAAGATCATTAGTAGTAATAAAAAAAGTATAACATTTGAAAACAATTATACTGGGTATCACATTTATGTTTCAGACCCAAGCATGTTTGAAATTGGTAAAGTGTGTAAGATTTATGTTATTAAGAATTTATCAATAAACAATAACAAAAACAGAATTGTTGAAGAATTATATGGGTTTGGTAAATATGACCAAAAAGAATTATTTTTAAAACTAATAAATGTTGGTGGGATAGGATACAGAACAGCTTTAAATATTTGTTATAATGATGTGAACCAATTAAAAAGTTTAATACTAGCAAAAGATAGTGACACATTATCATCATTACCTGGCATTACTCCAAAAATCGCACGAGCTATAGTGGATGAGGTCTACATTGACACAGATGACACTACAAGTAATAATAAGTCAGCAATGGTTTCTGATCTTGTAAAGGCTCTGAAATCACTTGGTTATGAAAAGAAAGAAATCGATTTAGCTTTGCACAATGTAAAAGTCACAGAAGGTTTGGAGCTATCAGACCTCATATCCTCAGCTATTAAATTAATTGTCAGCGAGGGAGAAGATGTCAATAAATCTACGTCCATCTAGACTCAGTGAATTCAAAGGCAAGGAAGATATTAAAAAAAACATAAACATTTTTATACTTGCTTGCAAGAAACAAAACACAATCTTTGATCATTGTATAATTTACGGATTACCAGGTACTGGTAAAACTAGCTTGGCAATGATTATTGCTAACGAACTTGGCCGTAAAATAAAAATAATCCAAGGAGCTTGTATACAGAAGAATGTTGATGTAATTAACATTGTTTTGACACTCAACGAAGGTGACATTATTTTCATCGATGAAATTCATGCAATTAATTCTCAATGCATAGAATTACTGTATACGATAATGGAAGAATTCATGTTAGATATAACACTTGGCCGAGACTTAAATGCAAAAATTAGCCGAATCCCTATACCAAAATTCACACTGATTGGTGCCACAACAAAAATGGGGTTGCTGCCATTGCCGTTTGAAGAACGGTTTGGGATATCAATTAATTTGAAGATTTATAAGGTTGAAGAGATCGTTGAAATTCTTCGAGTTAATGCACAAAAATTAAACCTTGTGTTGAGCGAAGATGATTTGCTAGTAATTGCAAAAAATTCTAAAAACATACCGCGTAATGCTAATCGACTAATAAAGCGAGTTGCAGATTTTCGGTGTGTGGATAGCAAATATACAATCAAACAGATATTCAAACATTTAAAAATTTACGAGGATGGGCTTGAACAAGATGATGTTTTGTATTTAAAAGCAGTTAGCAAATCTGATAAATCAATTGGATTAAAAACGATCAGTATGGTCACAAATATTGACATCATAACTGTCGAAAATAAAATTGAACCATACCTGATAACTCAAGAGTATGTTCAAAAGACTAATAGTGGTAGAATCATCACTGAAAAAGGTAAAAAATTTATACATGATTTAACTGACTCACATTTTTAATTTTAAAAAATAAAAATTCAATTAACATACTATAGTATAGGTTTTTACAGTATTTTCCTTGTGAGTGAAACGTTTTAAATGCTATTTTTAAAAAATTTTATACACAAATTGAATAAAACTCCATATAATAAATTAAGGTCATGAAAAGATATCTTTCATCTAATATTATTATTATCAACTTAGCGTGCTTACACGTCATTGTATTTGCTCGTAACTTAATTAAATAATTGTTAGGTTAAAAGTTGCGAGCAATATGCAAACAACAACCACACAATTACCAAAATTAACAAAATGTCAACTTTTAAAACTATAAAAAATAATAAACCCGTATCTGATTCAATCGTAAAGTCTTATCTTAAAAACCCCAAATTTGGTGAACGCTGTACTGATTACATGGCTCACATTCATTACCAAAATGGAAAATGAACAAATCATGAAATCATACCGTATCAAAACCTATCTTTGCCGCCATCTACAAGTGTTTTTCACTATGGCCAAGAAATATTTGAAGGCTTAAAAGCGTATAAGTGAGCAAACGGAGTAGCTCATGTATTCCGACCAGGTGAAAACGCTGAGCGTTTCCAAAAATCTGCAACACGAGTGGCACTTCCGCCATTACCAGTTAATGATTTTGTTGATGCAATAACAAAAGCATTATCACTAGATCAACGTTGGATTCCAACAGGCGAAAACATGTCATTGTATATTCGTCCATTTATGATTGCTACAGAAGCTTTTATCGGGTTAAGAGCTGCTGAAGTAGCTGACTTTTATGTAATTTTCTCGCCGGTTGGAGCATATGTTGAGGGTGTTGCTAAAATATGGTTGGAGACAAAATATTTCCGTGCTACACCAGGTGGTACGGGAGCTGCAAAATGTGGTGGTAATTATGCTGCGTCGTTGTTGGCAAAGATGCTTGCACATGAAAAAGGTTGTACAGATTCACTATATTTGGATGCTAAAACAGCTAAATATATTGAAGAATTTAGTGGTATGAGCTTTTTTGCTGTTCAGAGTGATGGTACTTTAATTTCACCAAAAATTAGCGATACAATTTTAGATTCAATTACTAGAAAAAGTATTATTCAAATAGCTAAAGATAATAAAATTAAATTTGTTGAAAAAGACATTGATTACAAAAAATTATTAGCAGATATTAAAAGTAAGAAAATTGCTGAAGTTTTTGCTTGTGGTACAGCAGCTGTTGTTTCTCCTGTAGGAGTTATTAAAGGTGAAGGATTTGAAGTTACAGTAGGTGATGGTAAATTTGGTAAAATTAGTAAATTCTTAAAAGAAGAATTAGTTGGTATTCAACGCGGAGAAAAACCAGATAAGCACAAGTGAATGGTGGCAGTGAAATAAGTATGTGTTGTTGCAACAATAAAAAACTAGTTGTTTTTGGTTCTGGTCGTACTGGTACAGCGGCTGCATATGCTTGCGGTATGCTTGATAACTTCAAAGAAATCATGATCATTGATACCAATAAAAGTAAAGCTATAGGAAAGGCAATTGATATACAACAAGGTCTTATCCTACAAAATAAGGATACGCTTGTTAATGGTACAGATGATGTTAAGCAAATTAAAGGCGCTGATGTAATTATCATTACTGCATCAGTTCCTCATGCAGCAAAACCTGGGTTGGATGTTCGTGAAGTATTATTACATGGCAATAGACCATTAATTACAAAGCTGGCCACTGACATATTTGGTGTTGTCCCAGCTGGCACTAAACAACCACTGATTATTATTTTAACAAATCCGATGGATTTAATTCTTAGTCAGTTTATTAAAACTGCTAAAAAAGTAACTAATAATAAAGTGGATCTTAAAAAAGTAGTTGGCTCTGGTAACTGATTAGATACAGCACGTTTAAAATATTACTTATCACGTGCTTATAATGTTGCTCCAAGTACTATTGAGTCATATGCTGTTGCTCAACATGGATTAAAAATTGTATATCTATTATCACAAACAAAAATTAATGGTGAATTAATTGAAACATATATTAAGACTCATAAATCTGCTAATGGTAAACTGCTATCAATGGACGACTTACTTAAGGTAATTGACGAAGCAAGATTTGGTGGACAAACAATTATTAAATATGTTGGGAATAGCGATAGCACCGTATATGGACCTGGAATTTCTTTACAAGTTTTAGCTAACGCCTATCTTAATGATACAAAGGAAAAAGTGGTTGTATCAACATGGTGCGATGGCCAATACGGTGTTCAAGATTTTGCGTTCGGGGTTCCAGTAATAATGGGGAAAAACGGCGTTGAAAAAATACTTGATTTAAAAATTTCTAAACAAGACCAACAAAACTATGATACAAGTTATCGCTTCTCCCTCGAACTTGATCGGCAAAAGGAGAAGTCATAAGATGACAATTTCTTAAAAATGTGCTCACTAAACACTTTAAAAATTAGTAAAAACAAACAAATAACAACTATGAAAAATACAAATAAACAAAAAAAAAAAATTACAAAAATCTAATAGCAGGTGTCAGCTTTGCTGCTGCTGTAATCGGAGCTTCGGCATTAACATTATCAGCCTGTAGCATAAACCCAAATGACCCTAAAAACATCGTCATCACGAGTGCCAAAACACCACAACAAGACATTTTACAAGACGTGGTAAAAGGATTACTTGAAAAACAAGGCTTTAAGGTAAAAATTAATGTCTTTGTAGATTATACAATGCATTATAAAGCGCTTACTAGTAAATCAGCGAACGCTACTTTTGCCGTTCATACTCCATACATGGACAACTACAATAATGGTCTTCAAGATGATAAGAAGAAAGTTGTGGAAATTGCTAAAGTACATATCGTTCCATTTTCATTATTTTCACGATCAGTTACGCCAGATGACTGAACTGCGCGAGATACTGATTTAAGTGATGGTGTTGATACTGAAACAGAGCTATACAAAAAAATTCACGGTAAGCAATTTATTATGTCTGATAGTCCATCTGATTATCCACGAGCTTACGCTTTGTTAGCAGCAGAAAAATTACTTAAATTGCCAGAGGGCGCAGATGTATGAAAACCAAGTTTAACTAAGGAACAATTAGCTGATAGTGCAGTGAACCCTTATGGTTTTGACTTTGCTGATTCAAAGAAGGTAGCTTATGATTTCTTAGCACAAGCTTATTTAAAAGAAGATGCTGCAAAATATCCAATTGCAATTATAAACGGTAATTTCGTGCTTCAAGCTAAGCTAAACATTGAATGAGGAGCAGGCAGTGGTTGAAGATTAGGAAAAGAAGAGACAAAAGTTAATGGCATTCTTTGTCCATATATTAATGATGTAAATGTTATGAGTGGTAATGAAAATACACCAAAAGCATTAGCGTTAGCTGCTGCATTTAATAGTACAGATGTGTGAGACTATATTCAAAACAATAGCAAGATGAAGGATTATGTTTTCCAAGGCTTTGATCGCCCTGCATAATGATTAAAATTGAAAACGTTAAAAAAACCTATCAAGTAAATAAGAAACCGTTCGTAGCCATAAACAATGTTTCGCTACAAGTTCCTGATGGGAAAATAGTCGGAATAGTTGGATATTCAGGTGCTGGTAAATCATCATTAATTCGTACAGTGAATGGTTTGATAATACCAGATTCTGGAAAAGTAACAATTGATGGTCAGGTTGTGAACGAATTATCAAGGAAGGATTTGCGTAGATTATGTCATAAAGTTGGAATGGTTTTTCAACACTTTAACTTATTAAGTTCATACACTGTTTTTAATAATGTGAAGTTAGCTTTAAAAATTGGTGCAAAAATTGAATTACGTCAAAAGATTAATGTCATAAGAAGAGAAATTAAAATATCTAACTTTAATAACCAAGAACTAGCTGGGCAAATTTATGATTTGAAAAAACAACTTCGCGGATTATACATTTCATATTTTAAACATTTTTTTAGTAGCACAATTAAAACTCAAATCACTACCACTAAAGGTCAAATAGCTAAATTAGTACAAAAATTCAATGACGCTGAAACTAAATCAAAAGTTAATAAAACAATTAATCCTGAACAAATTGTTAAACTTAAAAAAGAAATCAAACATCTAAAAAAATCTTATTTTAATGATTTAGTTAATGATGCTTTAAAACTTGTTGGACTTACGTCAAAAGCTAATAAATATCCTAAGGCACTATCAGGTGGTGAGAAACAGCGTGTGGGAATCGCACGTGCAATTGTTAATAAACCCAAGTATTTGTTATGTGATGAAGCTACAAGTGCTTTAGATCCATCAAATGCAAATGAAATTGTTGCCGTCCTTAAAAAAATTAAAGATGAGCGTGACCTGACAATTCTATTTATTTCACATCAAATTGAAATCGTTAAAAATTTATGTGATACAATTATTGTTATGGATAAAGGAGAGATAGTTGAGAAACAAGACGCTGACTCCATATTCTCTAATCCTATCCATGCAGCTACTAAACAAATTATTAAAGGCATTATTTTTGATGGAAAGATTACGTTAGTTAAAGATCAAAAGGTATATCAAGTTATTTCTCATGACGATAAGAATGCCAATATTATCTCTAGAGTGGCAATTAAATTTAATGTTCCTGTAACAGTGCATTACACTCATACAGTAAGTGTTAATAACAAACAAATTACTTATTATTATGTTTCTTTTGAAGACGAAAAACAAGAACAAAAAATTATTGGTTTCTTTAAACACTCTGGATTGGAGGTAAAAAATTATGTTGCTTAATGCTTCTGCTATCTTAACTAATGGTTTTCATGAAAGTGAAGATTTAGGTTGAGATAAATTCCTAGTATCAATTGGTGACACATTTATTATGCTTGGGATCTCATTACCTTTAATTATTTTACTTGGTTTAATTATTGGGATGATTATGTATGTTACTTCATCATATTATCAAAAGCAATCAAAAATTACAAAAGCAATTAACCAAGTACTAATGGTTGTTGTTAGTATGCTACGTTCAATCCCCTTCATTATCCTAATTCTAGCAATCATACCAATTACTATGGCACTAATGGGCACTTTTTTAGGATGAGAAGGAGCTATTCCAGCATTAGTTATTTCAGCTACTCCTTTCTATGCTCAAATTGTTTTTAATTCCGTTACTCAAGTATCACCAGACATTGTTGAAACAGCAAAAGCTATGGGAGCATCACCATTACGTATTGTTTGAATTGTAATACACGAGGCACTATCACCATTAATCCGTGGAATTACTATCACATTTATTTCATTAATCGGACTGATTGCCATTACTGGAGTAGTTGGTGCTGGTGGTATTGGGCAGTATTGTCAAAATGCCACAAAAACACTTGGTGAAGATGATGACTGATTATGGTTAGGTGTAGCTACAATTTTGGTAATTATCCTCGTTGTACAAGTTGTTGGTGAAATTTTTGCCAGAAAACTTGATCATCATTAGGACATTTAGTAAATTGTGATGGATATAGTTCTATCTATTAGCGTCAAGGACGACATGCATCTCAAACTTCGCTCACAAAATCTAAGATACCCCATACAATTGATGTCCTACAATTATCACTATAAAGCTTTAATTCATCCATATTTTTTATCGATGGAGATTTGTTGTATTTTTCACTTAAAATTTTCACTTGTTTAAGATTGTTTTTGTAGCAATTGATATCAATAAGGAATATTGTAACAAATACAATAGTTGGGACTATGAAGATAATTGCTGCAACCCCAATGTCTTTCATATTCATGTAAACAACGAGCGATATCGTTAAGGTTGCGCCTACAAAAATACAAAATCAATATATACGCACATACAATGATCAATGAACTGCACGCATATGTTGTTTAAAATAATCGTCTGACGAACCTGTTTTTGTTCACTTAATACCATAAAAAAACTGGTAAAGTAGACTAATGAGTGTTTTTGATTCTTTTAAATATAGTTCTGATAATCGGTCAATAATGACTGGGTCATTTGCATACTTTTTCCCTTTATATTTTTTTTCATGTGCACTTACTTTTCTTTGTCTAATTATTGCCGGGATGTAAAATAAAACTTGAATCAGAAGAATCAAAACATATAAAATAATAGCAATTATTGATTTCCACGCATATAAATAAAGTATAACCACAGCAAATAACGAAATGAAAAAAATTATATGTCTAATTCATCGGCATACATCGTATGATCACGAATTTTCAAATTCACACTGACGTTTTATTTTTACTTGCAATGATATATCTCCGCTACCAGTAGATGTCTGTTTGATTCTCTTATTAGTTATGAATGACATTATAAAATTATTTATATTTATTTATACTTTGAAATACACTTGTGCGATATAATGGAGCAATCGACGCAGAACTAGATATAGTGTACGAATTTTTAATTTCAAAAAGTAATTTCATTGTTCAGAATATATTTATATTATAGCACATAATACTAAGTAAGTTATCGACGCTATGATTATGAAACATGATTTCTTGCAAACACGTCGGCGATACTTCACACAATTGATTTTTTACATTTAGAATATAAAGACAATAATTCGCCAATTGCACTCAATGATGTGTCATTATATTTTTCAACTGTAATTTTTAGTTGTGCAAGATTTTTTTTATAACACCAAATATCAATGAGGAATATTGTAACAAATACAATGGATGGTATTGTGGAAATAAATATTGT
>JAITWZ010000056.1 GCA_031284985.1 Mycoplasmataceae bacterium | reverse complement strand
AAAAAAATGGTATAGATTGGACACGTTTTTATCATAATGATGAAAATTCACTATTTGATTTTAATTTTAAAAATTTCTATCTAGATGTTAAAAATTCAACTGTCTCTGCAAAATGTGTTACTGTTTCATTTTCTCAATTAGGTATACCAGAACCAAAACCAAATAAAGAAATAAAAATATTGGTCACAGAAATCGAGCGTGTAGAAGGAAAAAAGAATATAGTTGAATTACTTTCATTGGTTACTAAGCAGCACGATTTACTCAATCAAAAAATCGATTTTTGGAAAACAGTTGACACTCGTTTCATCAACATGTACACTGCTGACGAAAATAATAGAATTTTTTTCCTTAAAAAAGACAAGGTGCCAGTCATTAATTTTGTTAGTAAAGGTAATTACAGTTCTGGAAAAGTCAAAATATCGACAATCGACGCAGAAGAATTACTTGTAAAAGATATATTTGAGTAATTGAATAGCAAATAGTTTTTGTTTATCAAATTTTGGATAAGATTGCTTGTTTCTCAACATATAAAGAGCACAACAAAACAGTATTATCGGTCTGAATATCAATGACATCACTTTCAAAATTATAGTTCCATGTTTTATTGCCGTTATACATATGTTCACTATATACAATAATTTCATAGTTAACATCTTCATAGCGAATAAGTGTTTTATAGTAATATTTTTCATTAGGGATCTTTGATACATCTGTTGCATCAATAATCAAATGACGTGAGACTACATCTATATAGCAGTTAATAGTAGTTTCTACTTTAACAAAATAAAAATACGATACTGTTGCTATAATGATAATAATTAAAAATGAAAAAAGATGTTTCAATGTTTCCATCGTATATATAATGACATTTCTATGATAAAAAATCGCAAATAATTCCACCGCCAAGACATTTTTTACCTTGATAAATGACAGCGAATTGCCCACAAGCTACTGCTAAAGTTTTTGGATATTTAAGCGTTATTTTACCATCAGGAAGGATTGTTAATGTACCTTTTATTAATGGTTGACGGTGGCGAAATCTAATTAGAATTTGTTTGCTAATCTTTATGTCATTCCCATTGATTCAATTAAATTCTTTCAAAACACAACCTGTTGATGTTAAGAATTTGGTTTGATATTTTTTAGTCACAACATATAAAATATTATTCTTAACATCTTTTTTACATACATAATATTTTAGTTGCTGGCCAGATAAATTAAGGTTTTTATTTTGACCAATGGTGTAGAACATCACTCCTTCATGTGTACCAACAACTTCACGTGACTGAATATCGATAATTTTTCCAGATTTAGGTTTAATATAATTTTTTAAAAAATCCTTAAATTTTCTCTCGCCAATAAAACAAATCCCAGTGGAATCTTTTTTATCTCACACTGGTAATTTAATTTTTTTAGCAATCTGTCGGACTTCATCTTTTGCTAGATTTCCAATAGGGAAAGTCACACAATCTAATTGATATTGAGTTAACCAACATAAAAAATAAGTTTGGTCTTTATTATCATCCTTTGCTAGAGTTAAATATTTTTTATTATTAATTATTTTGGTTGTTGCATAGTGTCCCATAGCAATTTGGTCGGTTTGAAATGTTTTTTGACAATACTTAATAAATTCTCCAAATTTAATGTATTTGTTGCATAAAATGTCAGGGTTGGGAGTGTCGCCTTTTTTATATTCGTTAATTGTATATTGAAAAACATCTTGCCAGTATTTCTTAATAAAGTTAACCCGATAAATTGGAATACCCAAGTGTTTAGCAACTAACTGAGCATCTTGAAAGTCTTTTTGCACATTACATTGTTTATCTTCGTTATTGGTGTGCCCAAGAAAATCACCATTTGTATAAGTGTCTCAATTTTGCATAAATAAACCAATCACATCATAGCCTTGTTTTTTTAATAAATATGCACAAACAGATGAATCCACTCCTCCACTCATCCCTAATATTATTTTTTTACCTTTTACCATTCAATATTATTATAAATTAGGTACAACATTGAAGATTCGATTAACATCATCTTTGTTAATAAAAGTTGAACATACAGAAATGATAATTAAAATGAAATGCAGAACGCCAATTTCAATAAACCAAGAGTCAAATCGATCCAATAGTCCACCATGGCCAGCTAGAAAATCAGAGTAGTCCTTGATCTTATTCTTTCTTTTAAATAAACTAAAGGATAAATCACCCAAAACCGAACATCCGATTGCTACGGTTATTAAAACAAAGGCGATTACCCATCACGATACTGATTCTCCAGGAATAGCATTTTTGTTATATGTTCACTGGGCACCAAAGACTGATTCTTGCAAGAAGTATTCACCGCCAAAGCCATATGCTCATAGGATTAAGGAAGAAATAGCATAAGTAATAATTACCCCACCAATCAAACCTTCTCATGTCTTTTTTGGCGATAGTACAGGTGCGAGTTTATGTTTACCAAACAAAATCCCCACAAAATAGGCTCCAGAATCAGTGAACACGGGAATTAACATAAAAAATAAAATTGTAGTTCAACCACGGACAATTGTTAAATAGAAGAAACCCACTAATGTAACTGAAATAAAAATACCAACCAAAGGAAAAACACGACGATTAAATTTAGTGTTATTTTTAGAATCTTTAATAATGGCACGGTATGGAAAAACTAACAGCCCTGTTAATGACAAACAAACTAAATAGATGATAATTGCCGTATTTCACCTCATAAAGTCAACCAATACTTTAAAATAAACACATACAATCAACATTACAGCTGGTACACATTGTGGCAACAACAGCAAGATTCAAATTAAAATATTGATTGATGTCATGTTGATTTTAATAAAACAATTGTTCAATTCTCGTGCGATTTCAAACGTAAACACAATTACTAAAAAAATCAATAATATACCAAACGTAGCATTACCCCATAGCGGCAAGTAACTAGCAAAGCCACGCCCCTGAATAATTCCACTACGTTTTGGGCTACGTGGATCGGCTAAAATAGCAAATAGTAAGAACAATAAGGCATATGTAACTAGAAATATACAAGTTTTTAAACGTGTCTTAGCATTTGCGCGTGTTTTTTTATTTATCTTATTTAAGATTTTGCTTGTGTTAAAATTATGATTCTCCAATGTTGTTTTTGCTATACCCATTATTAAATTTTTAGTAATTCACCCTCTTTTTTGCCATACAATTCTTCTAATTTCACATTATACTCTTTAGTAACTTTATTCAGTTCCTCTTCAAAGTATCGTAAAGTATCTTCACTAATATTAGGTATTTTTTTATATTTAGCTTGAATAGGTTGACGAATGTTACGAATTCTTACCTTTGCTTGTTCCATCAGTTCTTTAGCACGCTTAACATTAATTTTTCGTGTCTCTTCAGTGATTGGTGGAAAAATAATACGCACAGTATCACCATTCAATTGCGGAGAAGCTCCAATATTGCTATTATTAAGTGCAGTAACTATATCTTTGACTGTACCTTTGTCAAATGGTTTAATTAATACTTGTCTGGCATCAACAAGTTGTAAAGTAGCAACCTGATTCAATGGCATTAGTTCACCATATGCTTCAATTTTGATATCATTAAAAATATTAAGATTAACACGACCTGAACGAATTGTATCATACTCTGTGTTTAGTCAATCAATAACATGATCTGCATCATTTTGAAACTCAGTTTTATAAGTACTTCATTCCATGGGGGGTTATTTTTTTATTTGTGAAGCTACCTCAGCAGCGAAATCAACAACTTTTTTCTCAATACCTTCACCAACTTGAAAACGAATGTATTTTAACAATGTACCATTTGCAGAACTTAAATGATCTTTAATGCTTACTTTAGGGTTTTTAACAAAAGGTTGAGATTCTAATACTACCTCTCCTAATAATTTGTTAATTCGACCACGGATAATCATCTCAGCCTTCTCAATTGGTTTTCCTTCAGCAATAGCTTGTTCTCGTAAAATCTTTGTTTCATTAGCTAGTCAATCTTTATCAACTTGGTTGGGATTCATGAATGTTGGAGCCATAGCAGCTGCATGCATTGCAATATCTTTAGCGACAATTTGATCAATATTTTTGTCAATTGTTAACAAAACAGCGATTCTATGGTTACTATGTTCATATGAACTAAACATTTCTTCAGGTTTTTTAGTTATAAATTGGAAACGACGTAAAAGAATCTTTTCACCAATTTTACCAGTTAAAGTCTTACATGCAAGGTCAATTGACATACCTGAACTTAATTTCAAATTATTTAAAGCTGAGTCATAATCATTAATACCACCTTTTAATAAAGTTAGTCCAATATCATTTGCAAGATCAACAAAAGCGCTATTAGTACCAACAAAGTCAGTTTCGCAGTTTAATTCGAAAATGACTGCACTATCACCACTAATATAAACCTTTGTTACACCTTCAGTAGCGATTGCACCAGCTTTTTTAGCAGCTTTGGCAATACCTTTCTCACGTAATCACTGAATAGATGCCTCTAAATCATCATGGTTTTCATCTAATGCTTTTTTAGCGTCTAAAACTCCAGCTTGTGTTAAATCACGAAGTTTTTTTAACAATTCTATATTTGCCATATTTTATATGCCGTTATATACTTATTATATATTATAATATGTATATGAAGCATCATTTTAAGAAAAAACACATTTTAAGACAGGTGTTGCTCTATACAGTTCTTGTTATAGTTAGTGTTGTTGCACCTTTAATGGTTAGCTACAACAATGATTTTATTGAAAGCAACATGAAGCAATCATCACAGCGTGATGAAAAAATCGATGATACGGACTCATTGACCCCTAGTTTACGTGATGCACAAACAAATCTTGATAACTTTACCAACCCGGATGTTGCATATGCTGATTACGTCCCTGATATAAATGGTAATGTTGTCAGAATTGGAGCTGCTACTAACCCTACAAAGACTATGCCAGGTGAAACTGTGCCAAGAATTAGCCATATGACATCATTAAATTCCACTGGTACATTAACTTTTTTAAACAATGGTGTTCCTACTATTTATAACTCCGCAACTACTGCTGACCAATTAAACGTACCAACTAAAAATATTAAAGTTATCGATTTTGCTAGTAATACCGGTATTCCAATGTTAACTCCAAGTTCACCTAATGGTGGTGGATACAATCCTACACAAAGTCCTACTAATGAATTTGATACTTTTCCTATTCCATACCATTTAAAGAAAAGTAATTTAAAAATAAGTTCAGTTGATGCAGTGAAAGGCGTTGTTATCTCTGATAATGGAACAGATCGTGCTTATTCAACAATTGAAGAGGTTGGATTCTATAGTTTTAGTGGTTGAGCTCGATACTTTGAAGCTGTCAATGGAACTCACGGATGATACCATACAGCAAAGACTGCTGATACTGAAGCTAACCGTTCAACATACTTTAGAAGTCTAGAGTCTGTGAAATTCGCAACTTCTGATGTAGTTACTGAAAGTCCAAACAAGGTTGCTATTAAACGTGTACGTAATGGTGCTTTTTACCATGCCACAAATTTGAAAAATGTGGATTTTGGTTACGATAATTACTTACAAAGCTTCGATAACCCATGAGGACCTTATGAATATAGCGCTAATAATGCGCCACGTCCATATGGTGCACTTGGTGATTATGGTGTAAGTAGTTTACCAAACACATGAAATGGTATTTTTGAAGGTGACTCAAAACTAACTGATGTTATGCTATATCAAAGATACTATGGTTGAGAATCAGATGCAAAGAATGCTTCTATTAAAAATAAATATCATGACAGTACACTATTAAACATTCCTGCTAATATGTTTAAGGGTGCGTCCAATCTTTCACATTTTAATACACTTGAAGATAATACCTTTGCTATGCCATATAGTGTGAAGGAAATAGGCGATAGTGCTCTAGAAGGTGCTGCGAAAATTAATAGTGTTGTTTTTTCATTAGATATTGAAAGCATTGGTAGAATTAGCGGTAACTCAAATGATTACATCAAACACTTTACCTTTCCAAAGCCATACAAAACTGCTAATGAAATTAAAAGTAATACTAACTTATATAATTCATTAAGAAACTTCGTCCCTAATAACTGTCCAGGCAGTGGTGATTTTTATATTCATGTTCCATATGATCCATCTATACGTTCAATTTTCTCTTCTCCATATTATCAAATTGTTAAAGAGAACTATGGTTCAAGTAATATTCACTTTGCTTTCATTCGTCCAAAACGTTTCAATTTCATTAATTGAAAAAATGATATTGGTACTTATAATGGACAAATTGGTTTAACAACAGCGATATTAAATTCAGATGTAAACAAAATTATCGTTAAACCAGTTCCTGACAATTCATATATTGGTGATATTATGTATGCTTATACTGGAGCTATCACTGTTTCATCACCGTTATGGATAAATTGACCTAATAATGGTACACCACTCGATGTCATAAATGGTGGCGTGGCTTTTTCCCTCTATCTCACCAATATAGTGCAAAACTCGGGTTGGATTTCGGGTTTGAAGATTTCCGTCCAAATAACATTTGATTCACAATGAAGTGATGGTTATGCTAATAGTCCAGTAAAAAGTGAATCATCATTAGGAAAAATTGGTTTCTTTGCTGTAACTCCAAAATCATTTACCTTTTCTAACGACCACAACGCTGATGCGATTAACCAAGGTTATACCAGTGGTTCAAATGTCTTAAGTGTTCGTGCAAACACTAGTGGTAGTTTTGGAGCAGGTAGCAGTGCTATGTCTGGTTTAAATGAGGGTGATTATAAAAATATTACAATTGCTTCTACTGATAAATCAATCACTATGCCTCTACCTGGTACTGGTTTTGATAATCAAGTTGGTGTTTCTGTTTCACTAACTGATTTTACCCACAATGCAGCTGATGATACTGGTACTAAACAAATTTCTAAGCCAACATGAGTTAATGTTTCTAATGTGTTTTACAAAGCTTCAACAGATTTGGTACCAGTTGTCACCACAAAATATACTATTACTGTCGCCCCTCCACCAACTGCTATTGGTACTTATACTTTTAGAGTTCTAGCAACTTCCAACGCCGATCCATCACAATCTGTTCGTGAAGCTGTCATGTACACCTTAAATGTTTGGGAACTAACCTCCAATGAATTAATTGTTAGTCCTGACCAAACAAGTTTTAGTGATGATGAGAATGTTGAAATTCGTGACGTATATCATCGTAATCAATTTATTGCACGAACAGAAAACGATAGTGTAAATGGTGCTTTTGTATTACCATCAATTTCTGTTGGTTTTCGAAATGATTTTAAACCAATAAACCTATCAGATGAAATTTCTTACAGTTTCAGTAACTTTAAACGTTATGGTACAAATGCTGTCGCGCATGATCATAACACAGCGATTACTTACGTTGATAATAGTTGGTTTAAATTGCCAATCAATAATACAATCACATATAGTAAAACCAATTATAGTATGTATGGAATATTACCAGCTGATACAACTGATGCGATTATTAATGATATTATTACCTTTGATTTAAATTTTAACACGCAAGCAGATTTTGGTTTCACTCCACGAACTTTGCATTTTTATTTACGAATATCATATGCTAATGGACAATTAAAATGAAATTCCAATTATGATTATAGTGGTTTTTCTCATATGCCAAACGACCCAGCAGCTTCTGATACAACAGTAAGAAACCATTATGATTACACAAAACCATATTATCCATATGACCCATCTGTCCCTTATGATTGGAATGATACTTCAGGAATTGTCTTAAAAGAAAATTTTACATACCAGTTGGATTATGTCTATGATACGTATAAAATAAAAGTCTCCGCGTCGATAGTTGCTAGTCTTGATAATTACCGGTATATTGCTCCAGGTGTGGGAATTTATTCTAACATTAAGGTTGAAAAATCAGCTGATGGAGAAGGATATTTTATTAGTTGAACTGCTGGTGATTGATCTTCCAACAAACCAAAAACATTTGCTATTACTATTATTGCAGGAATGCCTGGCAGACAGCAAATTAGTAAGACATTTACTTTTTCTTTTTGAAAATTAAATCTTTCTAAATGTTCTATAAATAATAATGAATCAATATCTTTCCCAGCTGCTAACACAAACGAAACCGTAGTTTATGATGGTGTTTCATATCGTGTAGCTGATTCACTACGTAAGGGTGCAAACAGTTATGCCGATAATGACCCTAATAAGGTCTTGTTTTCACATGACTTCACTTATTCAATTGCTTATGCAGATGGTAGTGTTGGTTATCCTACACGTTATGATTCTTCACCAATTTCTGCTTACCGTTGGGAACATCGCTGGTATTTACTAGGCACCAACTCCCAAATCCCTGGCGCAGATCTGGTCAACATGGACTTTGAATTTTCACCATCTAGTATTGCCCATACGGGAATTAATATTAGTACCAATACCTCCACGGGGAAGGGAACGTTGTTTTGAGAAGGTATTGCTGATGGATTAGACTACTATGGAGCGGATGTATGATCTAATATTACCTTTCAAGTTGGTGTTAAAATCCGTTGAGGACACCAAAAAATGGGAGCTGGAGCAATCGCTAATGGTGACTTTGTTAAAATCTTAGGTAAAACAGTACATAAGGGACTAAAACCATGAACTTTCAACTCTTCAGAGTGATTACCACCATCTTTTGAAACTTACAACGTTAGTCGTCCAGAGGATTTGGTGCTAAGTTCAACATACCGTTCTGGTTATGCTTACAACCGTGTCACAACTACTGGTGCGCGTGAAGGAATGAGTGGAAAAATGGCGATGCCAGTAGTTGGTAAATTATATGGTTATAATGTTCCAACAACAGCCTATCAAACATGGAAATATGAATTAATTAATGCCGGAATTTCTAATCTGCCGTCATGATTACATATTGCACAAGAAGGTGATCCAACCGGTTATCAACCAGGAACAATCTATTGGGATGGGGTAATAAAAGAAGTACAAGAAAATCAAGTTAGCTTTTTTGTGAAGATTGTGTCAATTGATGATTCAAGTTTTTATTGGCAATCTCCTGAACCATATACTTTAAGTGTTAGTGATATTCCAAGTTTTGATTGAACTTACATTGATTCTAATATCAGCCGTTATGATCCTAGTGAATATTTCAAATATAATGATTTTGGTGATAATATTGGTGTTAATTTTTTACCATCATCAACAATTTTGCTACGTTCACATGATGTTGTTGGTGCTGAACCAAATCGTGCATATATTGATTTAATTATTGATACTGGAGCACATGATGGCACATTTAATCTTGATAAATTTAAATATAACATCAACATTGTAACAAGCAATAAGGACTATAATGCGAAGTTTAAGGACATGTTCTTGGTTCGTGAACTTGAGCGTAATTCTAACGGCTATTTTAGGTATCAAATCGCTATTACCTCCGTCCCAATTACCAATACGCCAACATTTGATTTCACAATTGAAGTTTCTAGCCAAGGTTCAAATGAAATTACACGTTCTGTGCCAATGAAAGTATTGGTTTGAAATCCAAAATCTAACCCTGTTAGTAGTTTGAAATACGAGAAAACTAAATATACAGTTAATGGTAAAACAACAAATAGTAATGTCGCTTTAACTTCTGAACCAACATATAAAAACAATGTTCAAACATCATGAAACACTGATGCACCAGAATATAAAAATTATAACCCACTACAAAATACTTTATTTTTCTCAATCGCTGAAGTGAAAAAAGGTAAGGTTGACATCACTGATGAATTTTTATCAGGTGAAACATATAATTGGTTCTACATATCACCAGCTACCAATTCTGATGACACTTTCAAAAAGGGTGTATTTAAATATTACATCGATACATCAACAGCTCCTAAAAATATGAAAGATTTCAATGGTACATATACTTTTAAAATCCAGGTGAAGATGTATGATATATTCTCATCTTCATATAAATCACTTGGTCCAGTGGATGATGGAATTGATAAAAATCTCTTAGGAAAGGATGATACCAACTTAACTTTCAATGTCAGCTACAACGGCAAAGGTGGTGGAGGTGATGGCTTCAACCCAACTATTTTAATCATTGTGCTATTATTAGGTGGTGGAATTGGACTATTCTTCTTCTGAAAACGTAAACGTGATAAACAAAAGAATAAAGTTGCTGTTAGTTTAGATGTTGAAGAAAAAGCAGCTAATGGTGGAGCAGCACCTGCTGTTGAAGGCGGTACTGGCTTTAGTCCAATGCCACAAGTTGCTCCAACTGCTAATAATAACCCTGTACCAAATAGTGGCGGAGGTGGTTCAGCACCACCACCTGCTCCAAATGCACCAGCTGCTCCAAGTAGCGAGCCAGGATTTTAAGATGTTGTGGTTTTTATTTGTCTTTTTCTTACTTATTGGCGTCAGTCCTTCTTATTTTCTGTACCAGAAAATAAAAGCAAAAACAATTAGTTATTGAAAAATTGGTGTGACTTTATTAATGAGTGTTTGTTTTATATTATTAGCTTTTTCTTTATTATGAAGTTCAATATGTTATGCGTTCGGAGATCAGTATTGATTCTTTTTGATTGGTAGTATTTGTGGTGGGATGACACTATCATTCTTTGTTAATAACAAAAGATCGGTCTACATTGTGATGATATTATTTGCGACATGATATTTATTCACAATTATCTACTACCCAATTTATGTATTTACAGAACACCCCAATGACGCTAGTTGATATATAGTTTTACCATTACACCCTTGTGACATTGTTAAACTATTTGTTATTTTTTGAGTTATTGCTTATCCATTAAAATTGAAATATCCACAATTTATGGGTGATTATATTCTATGTTTTACATTTTTAGGTTCAATTGCTTATTCTGTTGCTGGTTTACATTGGGGCGAAGCATTGTCCAAACCAATTGTGATGATGTATTGTGGTGTACATAATTCTTACTATGCATTATTCTGCTTCATATTCTTTAAACGTATCTTCACTTCTAACCGCAAAGTTGCTATCTTGAACGCTATATGAATTGCAATATTATATGTTCCAGCGATTTTCTTTAACCAAATCTACAATTACTACATCCTTTTCACATGAAGGATGGAAAATAACCCCATTGAAGGTGATAGCCCATTAACCCCAATTTACCTAATGTTTAAAAACTGAGGTTGAACATTTGATGTTGGTAGATTTGAATTTAATATTGCATTCTACATACTTGTGTTAGGAATATGTGTTGGTGTGCTATATCTCGTCACGTGAATCTTTGAAAAAGTTGAAAAGAAACTCGATGAACTTAGCATTGTGCCTTTTATTTGGGCTAATAACCAGAAAAAATTCAGCAAACATCCAGGTCATAGCACATACGTCCGTATTGGTAGTACTATTAAACATTAGTCGACAATAGCATAGCAAACTATAGTTCTAAATAGTTATAATTAAAAGTAATGGTTTCCTAGATACCTGCTTGGTAACACAAGCTATCTAAAGCTAGGTTTACATGCATTTTGCCGATATTTAGTGTTATAAAGCACTGCAATTGACAAAAAAAGCCAAACAGTTTAAAGTGTTTGGCTAATAAAATGGTGGAGGATAGGGGATTCAAACCCCTGACCCCCTGAATGCAAATCAGGTGCTCTATCGGGCTGAGCTAATCCCCCACATGGTAGGAGTAAATGGACTTGAACCATCGACCTCACCCTTATCAGGGGTGTGCTCTAACCAACTGAGCTATACTCCTATATAAGTAATTATAATATATTAACATAAATATAATACAATGTATCAGAAAATATGCCAATATTCACACAAATATGGAATAAAGATATGATTTTAAACTAGAAAATCACAGGCTTCATAACTTAACAAGTTAAGGCACAACCACTGGATTTTAGCTAGAATATTGTTCCATCTTTGCCAATAACTGTAGCTGGTGGTGTATATGTTATAATACTTATAAACATATGATTATTAGTTTATCGGAGATTTTAATCAAACAACAACAGCTTGATAAGTATATTTATGACCATAATAATGTTGGTATTGAGGATGTCAAACAGGAACTATTATTGGCAACCATCGTCGAACTTGCTGAATTTGCTAACGAAGTAAGAAGTTTTAAGTTTTGGTCCAAGCGCGGCATGAATAGTAAAGAAGACATTCTCGAAGAATATGTGGATGGTATCCACTTTATTTCATCTTTTGCCAATTATTACCGCATTGACCCCATTTTTAACCTAAGTAACATTCGTATTATCCTTGATAAACGCGTAATTACGAACGAATTCAACAAACTATTCTACTTATTAACTAAAATCAATTATTTGAAGCCTAATGACTATAATGCCAAGCTTATCAAAAAATACATTAAACAATATATCCTACTAGGATTAGGTTTAGGCATCAAATTTGACGAAATTAAAGAAGCATACGATAAAAAATACGAAATTAACATCAAACGCCAAGATAGTGGCACGTATTAGCATTAAAGAACATAAAATTTCTTACCATCACATTTATATAAATGGTATTGCATATATGTATGAAATAATTCCTAGAGCCACACCAGGGATGTACATGAAGTTAGATCGGAGAAATCACATCATTGTCAGCAAACATGAAAAAATTACCATGAATGAAGTTGAATACTTCATTAAACAAAATATTGATAAGTTTGCTAAACATCAAACTAATCGCGCTAGTTTTATCATTATTGATAAAAATCAACACTTTTTAACAATTAATAATGAAAAACATAGCTTTAAGGTTATGAAAAGCACCAGAAACAAGTATGAATTGCTGCAAAAGACTTTCTATATCCACACAACTAATGTTGATGAATATGATAAAATCATTAAGAAGCTATATTATGACTACGCAATTAAGGCTTTAGAACCATTATTCATAGAAACTGCTAAAACAATGCACCTACCATATGAAGGAATTGCTTTCAAATGGCTAATTTCAAAGTGAGGATGCTGTAATTTTAGCAAAAAAACCATCACTCTTGCTACACAGTTAGCCGCTTTTGAACAAAAGTATCAACATTATGTAATTGTCCATGAATTAGCACACCTTTTGTATCCAAATCATTCTTCAGATTTTTGAAGCGTAGTTAGTACATATTGTCCTGATTGAAAACATACTAGAAAATTCCTTAATAATTGTTTAGTGGAAATAGAGTAAATGAGCCACAACTTCAAGTTATTGTTACATTATGAAATAATTGGTCAAAGAACAATAAGAAGGCGCTTTTTGTTTGATATACAGAGCTTTTGGTTTTTGATTTTTAAATTAATACAAAAACCAATTACTTATTCATCTTTTCAAGTTCACATTTAATAAAGTCTAAAACACCTTGGACTTTGTCATATTCCATACGGGTTGGTCCAACTAAAGTAATTTGATGTTTCACATTTTTTGATAAATTAATAGATGTTGATGCTAAGGCTACATTTTTATTGCCTAATTCATCCCCGAAAGCAATGGTTGTTTTGCCGGTCTTATCATGAATATAAGCAATATGTTTTCACACATTGGTATCTTCCAAGAAATCTAGAACTTCATTTAATTTTTTAATATCTTGAAATTCTGGTTGAGTAGTTAAATATCTTGTACCAGTGACCTTGGTATTTTTTGAAATGACCTTCATATCAAATATACGTTCAACAATCTTTCTAATACAAAACTCATATTCTTGAACAACCATTCGAATAACCTCTTTGATTGCTAGAAGTTTCTGATTAACTTGGCTAATTGGTGTATCAATAAGACGATCATTAAATATACGAATACATATAGCAATATCATTAAATTGGGTTTCATTTTCAATTTCAATAATATTTTTATTAATGTGTCCACTAGATGTAACGATTAATATAAGAGCATTATTGTCTTCCAAGCGAATTAAATCAAAACGCTTTAAATTTTCATTATCTTCTTTACTAACAAGCATTGGTAATTTAAATGATTGGTTAATAATCTCAACTGATTGGTCAATAATAGAATCGATTGAAAGTTCACGATTGGCAAACACTCTTTCTAGCTTTTGTTTGATATCGACATTAATTTTTGGTTCTAAAATATTTTGTTGATAAAATTTATAACCAGCAATTGAAGGAACACGACCAGAAGATGTATGAGTTTTCTCTAAATATCCTTTTTTCTCTAAAGCCACCATCTCAGTCCTAATTGTGGCACTTGATAAATCAGGCATATATTTTTCAATCACATCTTGAGATGAGATTGGAATAGCTGTAGCAGCATAAGTTTCGATGATTATTCGTAACAATTTAGTCTGTCGTATTGTAAGTTCCATAACATTATTATATTATTTGTAAAAATATCTATGTTAAGGAGCATCTAAGCGCAAATTCTAGTGGTTGGATATTTAGATGTGTATCAGCTGTTATTATGAGTCTTGAAGCATATGCTGCTTTAATGTAACCAAAAAAAACTAATATAAAATAGAATTATTAATAACTTAATAGGTTATTAAGATTAAACGGCAGCTTGTACAACTATTCTAAATTTAGCAGGACGTGGATGAATAACAGTAAGCGTATTTGTTTCATTATTTAAAGATGGCATTACTGAGTAAAAACCATTTAAAGTATAAACCCAAGGATAGGCATATTGAGAGATATCAACATCAATCACGTCATCTTCAATAACATCATCTTGGTATATTTTTATTTGAGCTTTATCCATTTCATCCATAAATTTTCGTACTTGGTGTGTATTTCGTGGACTAAATTTTGAATAATCATCTGCTACAAGGATGTAGATATCTGAAATTGGTTTAACTAGTTTAGCTTTAGTGTTTTTTTCACCAACGATAAAGGTATCTTGGTATAAAGGTACTAAATCAAAAACTTTAATGTCAGAACAACTAGTTGTAGCTAATGTGGCTCCTAAAACTGAACCTGTTAGCATCATTCCTAAGACAACTAATTTTATAGACCTTGTAATCTTCATATTATATCTATATTATATAATATTTGAACATTAAAAAATAAAAATTTGCATTTTTTTGATTTTTTTATGATTAATTATCAGTATAAGACGATGTTTTATTTACAATTTGCTAAATTAATATTAAACATTTTAACAATAAAAATAGCGATTACATCGATATAATTTTACTATGGTAAGAACATTAAACCTGATATGAATTCTAAATCTTATGTTGATATTGAGTGGGTGTTTTAGTTTTAATGTGCAGGGTGAAAAGTTCTCATGTCATATTATTGATGTTGGACAAGGTAGTGCCACTTTGTTCACATATCAACAAAAAACAATCTTAATTGATACAGGATATGAACATCAAAAATTCCAAACATACATTGAAAATTTTTGCGATGCAAATTCAATCACTTGTATTGACTATGTGATTATCACCCACCCAGACCAAGACCATATTAACAATACTAAGTGGCTCTACGATAATTACCAAATTAACTATTCATATTTACCTTGCGTTATGGCTGATACACCTTTAAGTGACAAGGATGGATTTACCCCAATAATTAAAAAAGATACCAAAGTTTATAAGACTTGTATTGAAAGTGTTGTTAGTGAACCAAATAGTACATGAGAATATTTAACTGACGATGATATAAATGATATTAATGGTTTTTTAATATATCAATCAGATAAATTTGATTGATTAGATGTAAATGATTTTAGTCCGATCATTTTTTTTATTGGAAACAAATCTAATATAGTTTGTATTAGTGGAGATGCAACAACTATGAAAGAAAAATGATATTGCGCAAACTCTAGTAAAAAGATTACTGTTAAGTATTATATTACTGGTCATCATGGGAGTCAATACAGTTCATGTGATGAATTTGTCAGTTTACTACAACCACAATATGCGATATACTCATCAAATGACAGCAATGGTCTATATGGACATCCACACATCAATACTTTAACTAGAATTAGCAAATATACTAGAAATATATACGGAACTGAATATAATGGACACATTGAACTTACACAAATGGGAATTTTGGGAGATTTAATTAATACAACAACAGGATGAACTAATAAAAATGGCGAAAGAATTACTTTTTAATTTTAGCAGCTGGTCTAATACCCATTCGATCATATACAAGACTTAATTTCTTTTGCGAGATTTTGTTACATTCAACAGTAATCTTTGCAATCTTATCTAATATTTTATCTTGCTCATTTTGTGCCTTTTTATAGCGTGCTTGAAATTTAATTAATAATTCTTTTATTCCGTCAGCAATATCCCTTTTAAACTCACCATAGTTTTTAATGTTACTATATTTTTTTTCAATTTCTTTTATATCTTTTTTAGTTAAACAAGAAGCAATTGTAATTAAATTTGAAATTCCTGGCTGAGTTTTTGGATCAAATTTAACTTTATTCAAATTATCAGTTAAAGCAGTCATAATTTTTTTATGCGCTAATTCTGGATCATCTAATAGAAAAATTACTCCACTTGGGTCAGCTGAAGATTTAGACATTTTTTTACTTGGAGTCTTAAGGTCTTGAATTTTAGCACCAACAGTGGAAATATGTGGTTCGGGAATAGTAAATGTTTTGCCAAATTTATTGTTAAAACGAATAGCTACATCTCTTGTTAATTCTAAATGTTGTTTCTGATCAGCACCAACAGGGACAAAATTAGCATCATACAATAAAATATCAGCAGCCATCAAAGGAGGATAAACTAATAAACCAGTAGGAATATAGTCAGTGCCATTTTGAGCAGACTTTTGACTTTTGTCTTTAAATTGTGTCATACGGTTCAATTCGCCAATTGTTGTTTGGCAAGTTAGCAACCAGCTTAACTGCGGATGAGCTGAAACATCTGATTGAAAGAACATTTTCGTTTTATTTAAATCAATACCACAAGCAATATACGTAAAAATCAAACTTAATTTATTTGCTCATAAATTCTTAAAATCATATTCCTTTGGTGTTAAAGAATGTAAATCAGCGACAAATAAAAATAAATCACTTTTGTCTTGATAATCTAATAATGATGGCATTACACCAAAATAATGTCCTAAATGTAAACTATGATGAGTAGATTGTAGACCAGTAATGACAATTGGTCTTGAACTAACTGTATCTTTGCTTGCCGTTTTTTTCATATCTAATTATTTAAACGGATAACCAACATAAGTTAAACCTAATTATTTAGGTAATTTGATTGCTTGACAGGGACAAACTGCAGTACAACTACCACATGAGATACAATTTCCGTCATCAACGTCACATTTACCATCTTTAATGCTTAAAGCACCATTAGGACATGTGGAAACACATGCTCCACAACCTATACATTTATTTTTTTCAACTTTTGCAGCCATAATATTTATATTATAACATATGCGTTATTTTTGG
>JAITWZ010000054.1 GCA_031284985.1 Mycoplasmataceae bacterium | reverse complement strand
GGATGTGAAAGTTATTCCATCTGATGAACAAAAATTTTGTGGTTTGGCATTTAAAGTAGCGACTGATCCTTTTGTTGGTCGATTGACTTTCTTACGTGTTTATTCTGGTGTATTAAAAGCCGGTTCATATGTTTACAACAACACTAAGGATGCTAAAGAACGAATTTCACGATTAGAAAAAATGCATGCTAACACTCGTGATGAAATTGATGAGGTACGTGCTGGTGACATATGTGCCATTATTGGTTTAAAAGATACCACTACTGGTGATACTTTAGCTGATGAAGGATATGATGTTAAGTTAGAAGCAATGGAATTTGCTGAACCAGTAATTAGTTTAGCTGTTGAACCAAAAACTAAAGCTGACCAAGAAAAAATGGGAGTAGCTCTTAACAAACTAGCAGAAGAAGATCCAACATTCCGTACATTTACAGATGAAGAAACTGGTCAAACAATCATCTCAGGAATGGGTGAACTACACCTTGACATTATCGTTGATCGTATGAAACGTGAATTTGGTGTACAAGTAAATGTTGGAGCTCCACAAGTTTCTTACCGTGAAACTTTCACTGCTTCTGGTAATGCTGAAGGTCGATACATTAAACAATCAGGTGGACGTGGACAATATGGACATTGTTTAATCAAGTTTGAACCTAACCCAAGTAAGGGCTATGAATTTGTGAACGGTATTGTTGGTGGTAAAATTCCTCGTGAATATATTAAACCAATTGATGCTGGTTTACAAGAAGCAATGAAAGCTGGTCCTTTAGCTGGCTATCCAATGATTGACATTAAAGCTACAGTATATGATGGTTCATACCATGATGTCGATTCAAGTGAAATGGCTTATAAAATTGCTGCATCATTAGCTTTAAAAGACGCTGCTGGTCGTTGTGGAATTGCTCTACTTGAACCAATTATGTCTGTTGATATTACTGTACCAGAACAATACTTTGGTGATGCCATGGGTGATGTTACTAAGAGACGTGGTAATATTGAAGGTAGTGAACAACGTGGTAATGCACAGATTATTCGTGCTAAAGTACCATTAGCTAATCTTTTTGGTTATGCAACTGATCTTCGTTCATTCACTCAAGGACGTGGTAATTATTCAATGCAATTTAGCCATTATGCACAATGTCCTAAACATGTTGTGGAAGAATTAGTAAAAAAACGTAGCAAAAACAATACATAATTTGGATAGCTTTGAAAAGTCATAATTTTAGGTATCAAATTAGAATGAGGGCTTAGGTAGCTATTACTAGCTGGTCCCTCTGACCATGCCCTAATTATAAGCTATTTTATATTCTCATTTAACTTACTAGTTATAGTTACTGCTTAACGCTAATAAATTCAAGACATATTAACCTGTTTCATCATTAAATGGATCTCATTCTTAACTTAATTGCTAATTAATAACAATCTCTTACCATAATTCTATCAAAGCCAGTGTTTTACTTTGGATAATAGTATAATTATAGTATAATGGCATTAAAGATATTTAAGCACAAAAGAACATGACTTGCGCTTTCTTTATTTGCTGCTATAACTGTTCCAATTGCTGCAGCTACTAGTTGTAACGATTTAGGTGGTATAATTGGTAAAAAAATCGCTATTACCAATATTGATGATGTTGAAGATGGTATTTTCCAATGAAGAACTTCTGATAAAAATCCTCGCACACCTGAACTTGTAGTAGTTGATGAAGAAAATAATGACATTACTAATGATTGTACATATTCATATCGCATAATTAGCAGTGAAGATTTATGATCAAGTAGCTTGCTTGATTATGGTATTGAATTTGGAAGACACGGAAGCTTAATTGGTCGTGATATTGTGCCAGTAAAGTTTATGGAAGTAACTGTCACTTGCTCATATAAAAAAATGAGTGAGAGGGTTGTAGTTTCATTAACAATAACAGAGAGCAAAACTCAAACACCTGGAGATGATATTGATACTAATGAACCTGGAGCAGGTGCTGGTGATGAAGTTGAACAAGTAGTTTATACACCAGAAAATTATTTGAATGACATCACTTTTTCAATTACTTATAGGAGTAATTCTAACACTATGATTTTAGGGACGGCATGATTACTTAGTAGGGTCGGTAATAGTGGCAACCAATATTACATGGTTACTAATGCCCATGTAATTTTATACGGATCTTCAAACACAGCTAAACAATTTGGTGATTTTGATAGTAATTTATATTACTGATGTGCTAACAATTCCACAGAAGCACCTGGTTCTGGTATGTTTGGTTATGCACCATTTATTAGTGCTAGTGTACAAAAAATAGCATCTACTGATTCAAGTGGGATTGATTTAGCGATATTAAAAGTAGATTTTGGAGATTTTGGAACAACCTTCTTTAATAGTCTTTCATCTGCTAAAGCTCTAGTAGCTAATAAAGCAAAGAAAAGATTAGCTACTTTTAATGCTGGTAATGCTGAAATGGGTATCCCTGCTTCAAAAATCAAAGGATACAAAACAACTTTTGAAAGTGCAACAAGGATTAAAAAATATATTGGTGGATATCCAGTGGCAGATGCAACTAACCAAGCTAGTTGAGAATATCATGAAATTGGTTGAGATACCGGTTCAGCAATTCTTGGTACATCAGCAACAACCCCTGGTGCCTATCCTAACCATTTTGCATACAACCCTACTTCTAGTATTAAACACTATCTTGATAATACTAACCAATATCGTTTTGCTGACCAACCTTTTAGCGTAGCGTGGATGGATCATGGAGCGTCTGGTTCGGCCGTAGTGGATGAATATTTCAACGTATCTGCTATTTATTGGGGAGGATATGAAAATAGAGATTTTCAATTATTTTATCCTATGGCTTCTATTATCCCTGTCAATTCTGCTGGCAGTAATTTCTGGGGCTATTTATCTTAAACAACAACGCCGTTTAAACTGAAACGAGAAATTGAGGTAATTTTCACGCGTGCTATTGTACCTACTTTTGCACTTCCTGTAAAATTAACTACTTTCCATTCTGGACTATAACCTGTAAGTACATCAGCATCAGTTTTTGATCGCCCCTCAACAAGCACTTCAATTACTTGATTGAGAAATTTTTCATTATTTATTTTAGCATATTTACGGACTAATTCATTTAGTTTAGCAAGTCGTAATTGTTTAGTACTAGTACTTATTTTATCAGGCATAGTAGCAGCTGGTGTACCACTTCTTTTAGAATAAATAAATGTGTATGCATTATCATATTTAATGGTATTAAATAATTTTAATGTATTATTAAATTGAGCAGCTGTTTCATTTGGAAAACCCACAATTAGATCAGTAGAGATGGCGACATTAGGAATTGTCTTTCTAATATGTTTTACTAAATTAATATAATCATCAATTTTCATCTTACGATTCATGCGCGCTAACATCTTTTCATCACCTGATTGGATTGGCAAATGAAAATAGGGCATAAGATTTTTATATTTTAACAACAAGTCAGCAATCTGCTTATTAAAATTTCATGGATTGGAAGTAGCAAACCGCACACGGGTAATCTTAGTTTTGCACACATCTTCTAATAAGTTAATGAATAAATATCCATCTTTCTTGTCAATTCCATAATCATTAACATTTTGTCCTAATAATGTTACTTCTTGATAACCTTGCTTAATCAAATCATTAATTTCTTGGATAATGTCAGCTTTATCACGACTACGAATTTTTCCTCTTGTATAAGGCACAATACAATAAGTACAAAAATGATCACAACCATACATGATATTAACAAATGCTTTAATTTTATCAACTCTAATGATTGGTAGACCTTCGATAATGTCACCTTCTTTTGAGTATACCTTAATTACCTGCTTCTTAGTTTCTACTACCTCTTCAATAACATAAGGTAGTTCATATAAATTATGTGTCCCTAAAACAAAATTAACATGAGCAATTTTTGTGACAATTCGATTAACGACATTTTCTTCTTGTGCCATACAACCACATATGCCAAAAATGAACCCTGGTTTTTTTGATAATTTTTTTAACAAACCAATTTGACCAAATACTTTAAGTTCTGCATTCTCCCGCACTGCACAGGTGTTTAAGATAATCAAGTCAGCATCAAGAATGTCTGGAGCAGGACTATACCCCATATTCTCTAAAATACCAGCAATATTCTGCCCATCAACCACATTTGACTGGCAACCATATGTTTTAACAAAGTATTTCTTATTAATCCCAATCTTCTTTAATTTTGCATCTAATTTAAAATTGCACTTAATTACTTTAGAATCATTAATTCTCCTGCGAGCATTGACTAAACTTGGTGTATTGCCAGGATTAGGAACTTTCATAAATAATTAACGGATGAAACGAGAAGATGTAAATAATTGTCGTAACTTTTCAAAAAAAGCCTTCCTCCCAATAGCATTTTGTTCTTTATGAAAAATTTGATATTCTTTTCATACTTCAGGGTTAAGAAATAACATGCGCTTTAAAGTAAGGATACGTCGGTGTTTAATATTTCTAATTTTATCTAATGAATCATAGTGTGAGCAAATTCTTTTGTACTCATCAGATTCTAAAAACATTAATAGCGAGGAATGGAAGAATGTCGAGCGGAATCACGAATACGTAATTGCACTAGCTACCACTAAAACAATAATGATATAGCCAATACAATATAGAGTTATTTTAGAACTATAATAACCAATCCCCACATTAGCGACCATTCATTCAATCATTTGTCCATCAGTATATGCATTTCGTACCACCATTAGAGCCAGAGTAGCAATAATTAACAATGTAAGAAAGAAAGCAAATACTGTTGTACGAAATTTCTTATACTCTTTTTCATCCATATGTAAATAGTAATAATCATATGATTTAGTTTCTACTCAAATCATATGTGGTGTTTTAAAAACTGTATCTTCTATTTTACGGTAACGTAAAACTGGTTTTTGGACAAAACCTTTTGGTAATGTTGGACGATTTAATTTTATTGTAAAATAATCACTTTTAACATATAATTTGTCAACTTTTTGTTCAACTTTACTTTGTCCCTTAATAGTCTTATCAATTTTAACTTTATCTAATGTTTTGGGCATATATCTATATTATAGTATGGGTATTAAACCTACAGCAATTCTAAGGAGAAAAAATGCATCACTCAGCACTTAAACTATGCTAAATTACTAACATTTAACACTTATAGCACTGTAAGTTTAACAACAAGTGGATGGTATTTTGTAGTAACACCACGTATATAGTCGTACAGATAGAAGCCATTCAATGTATAATCACCACTTTCCATACCTTCATATATACTAACAAAATAATCGATATCAATTCCATTTTTTGCTATGAATCCATTAACTGCGATTGTGGTGATTGATTTGCTGTGAAAAATTTCTGCAGTTTCATCATCTGTAACAATAACTGTAGATTCAGCATTTGCAAACAACCGTCCAAAGTGTCCAATTTTAACATCAGCTGTCGCACTAGTGTGGCTAGGTACAATAAAACCACTTGGCTCATTACAAGTTAGTTGAATCTCATCAACTAGAACTACCTCCTCAACTGTTTCAGTTTGTTTATTACAACTTGTACTTGTTAGAATAACTGTTGGTACTAACACTAGTGATGCAAGGGCTAAGCCACTTAATTTAAATATTGTTAAAATCATGTTTCTTCAACAACTGTAAGCTTAACAGTAACAGCATGAATCTTTCCAGAAGTTGAACCATCATCATATATATAATAACCTTTAAATTTGTAATTTCCAGCATCAACATCATTGAATGTAACAATATATTCAAAACTATTATCGTCTTTAATGTATCCGCGAACTACAATCTTAGCACCTTCTGCTTCAGCCTCAAAAGCTGCTAAGGTATTAGCATCACTAACAGTAGTTGTAGACTTATCATTAGCCTCTAATGATTGAATATTAGGAATTTTAACATTAGGGTCAGCAATTGACATTGTGGTTAGTGTGGTAAATTCACCAAATAGTTTAATTGTACTAACAAGACCATCACCACAACTTGTGCTTGTCAAAACAACCGTGGATACTAAACCAAGCGATACAACGCCTAAACTGCTTAATTTCAATATATTATTAATTTTCATGTTCAATGTGTAATTATGAATCAGCCTATGTAGAAAAAGTAGGAAAAAGTACATTTGTTCAATCATACGTAGAAATTGGAAAATATAAATAAGCAGTTTCCTCGGAATTGGTTTGGTCTACAACTTTTATCGAATTGAAATGGGCATCAGCGTATCATAAATTCCGCAAGATTGGGTCACTATGATTTCCATCTTCTATTGCAGTTCCACTGACAACATTATAAATCTGTGTCGTTCTGCTCTGATAACTTAACTTTCCATCAGTTATAGAAAGCATAATTACACTTACTTCTGTGGGAGTACTTTTATCGAAAGTGGTGGCAATAATACCAGCAGGAGTTAGTTGATAAATAATATGCGTAGTAACACCACTCTCGATTTCAGTAAAATCAATTTCAATAAAATTATCTGCTATCTTATTTTCTTTGATTGTTGCAAATGTTGAAAATTCTAGTGTGGGGTAAGCCACTGAAAATACCACAGAATTAAATAGTAATTGATTTGATCAATTGCTAGAAACAAAATTTGTAATTTCAGGGTCATTAGGTTCTAAAGCACTAAAATCACGAGGATTAGGTAATTTAATGGCATGAGATTTTAAATACTCGTCAATAGTTTTATAATCATTTTTACCACAACTTGTGGTTGTTAAAGCCAAACCCACTAAAGAGCCAACTGCAATTAAACTTAAACTACTTAATTTTAAAATATTATTAGATTTCATTTGCGGGAACAATTGTAAGATTAACAATAATGGCATGAAGTTTCCCTAAAGTAGAACCATCATCATATATATAATAACCTTTTAATTTGTATTTTCCAACTTCAGGATCAGCTTCATAGAATGTAACAACATAATCAACACTATTGTCACCATCATCAATATATCCACTAACTTTAATCTTAGCACCTTCTGCTTCGTTATTAAAAATTGCTCAGGTCTTAGAATCTTTAACAGTAGTTGTAGACTTATCATTAGCTTCTAGTGATTGAAGATTAGCAATTTCATCAGTAGTAGTGGCATGAAATATCCATGTATCAGGAGTCTCACTAACTAGTTCAATTGTACGAACAGGACCATC
>JAITWZ010000019.1 GCA_031284985.1 Mycoplasmataceae bacterium | reverse complement strand
TGATTACTATGATGCATTTTTTTGTTATAAATTTATTAAGGTAATCGAAACTACTGACGACACAGTTAAATCATCAATAAATTCAAAGGAGTTTATGACGAATTGGACGCTTGAAACAGCATTAACCAATAGTGATATACATTTTTTTCAAAAAAAAGATAATATCCCTGAAGAAGTATTGCAACGATATGAGACTTTTAGAGATTTTTTCTTATTAAATAATGAATTAACTTTTAATTCCAGTAAAATAATTGATAAGAGTGAAATTCTCGAGCACGATTCAATTTGGTACTTTGATGAACGGAAAAAAATTGAGAGATGGCGAACGGAAAAAAATTGTTAAAGCGTCTGGCCAATACAATTCTCTTCCTAATAATCTCTTGTAATACCTTTAGATATTAAAGAACTTTATTTACGGGTTCTTTAGGTGAACTCTTAGCATCACTATAGCCAACACATAAACCCATTGTAACTTTGTATTTATTATCAACTTTTAATAAATTAATAACATCATCACTGTGTTGAGCAATGCCCCCAATAATACAAGTCGATAAACCAAGTTCAGTTGCTCCAGCAGTTAACAAACCGGTTGCAATTAAAGCATCAACATCATTAAATTTACTAGTCGAATCAGTTAAAAAAACAATTATTAATGGACAGTCAACTACATGTGGTTGATCTCAGTTATAAGATTTAAATTTTTCTTTAATATCTTTAGAAGTTACAAAAACTGCTCTAAAATCTTGTGAATTCATAGCTGTAGGAGAAGAATTGATTAGCTTTTTCAAAAGTTCTACCTTATCTTTCTCGATAGTTTTAGTGTTGAATTCTCTACAACTAGATCTGTTTAATAGCGCCTCTAACATAATATATATTATTATACAATATGAGATTGTAAAATTAAATCTATTGAAATATGTATATAATATCGTCATTTATTTTCCTTTAAACCAACTGTTTGGCACCCATATGCTATAATATAATATATAACTTAAGATATGACATACCATGCTGAAGACCCTATATCGATACTCAAGGAATTTAACTCATCTCCTAAAGGTTTAACGAAGAATCAAATAGAAGAACATCGTGCCAAGTACGGTTCTAATACTTTATCGTCAAAAAAGAAAAAACCTGTATATGTTTTAATTCTTGAACAATTTAAAGAACCAATGACCATTATATTATTGGTGGCTGCTATTTTTGGTTTCGTAAGTACTGCTTGTGGGTGAGGAGATGATGATAGTCCAGTTAGTATTGAAGGTATTGTATTAATTGTTATATTAGCAATTAATTCAATAATTACAGTTATTCAAGAGCTTAAGACGACAAGTGCTCTAGATGCTTTAAAGAAAATGACTGCCCCCACATGTCGAGTAATTCGTGATGGAGTTGAAGAGAAAATTCCATCAACTGATCTAGTGGTAGGAGATGTAATTTATTTGGATGATGGTTGTGTAGTGCCTGCTGACTTACGTTTGTTTGACTGTGCAGCATTAAAGGTTGATGAATCATCTTTAACTGGTGAAAGTGTTCCTGTTGAAAAGAATAGCGATATAAAATTATCAGCTAAGGCGTTGTTAGCTGACCGTATTAATATGGCTTATTCATCAACCATTGTTACTAATGGTAAAGGATTTGGTATTGTCACAGCAGTTGGACGTCAAACAGAAGTTGGTAAGATTGCTCAATTGTTAGATGATACTGATCAACAAGAGATTCCATTAAAGCATAAATTAAACACTGTATGTAAATGTTTAACTTTGGTTGGAGCAATAGTTTGTGTAATTGTTATTGCTATATCTTTAATTGGTGATATTAATAGTTGAACAAAAGCTATTTTCCTTGGAATTTCACTTGCTGTTTCTGTTATACCAGAAGGATTACCAGCTACTTCAACAATTGTTATGGCGGTTGGTGTCCAGAAAATGGCCAAACATAATGCCTTAGTAAAACAGTTAGCATCAGTTGAAACACTTGGTTCTGTAAATGTTATTTGTAGTGATAAGACCGGAACATTGACGCAAAATAAAATGGAAATTAAACATGTATATAGTGGATATACAGAGGTTGAACTAGCACAATACTCAAGTGATAAGTATCGTGAATTAATGATGGCTGGTGTATATTGTAATAATGCATATCTTGAAAAAAATGATGAATTATTAGGTGACCCAACTGAAGGCTCATTCTTAATGCTTGCTAAAAAATACTTAAAATCATGAAAATCAGCAAGAGAGAAAAATCAAAAGATTGAAGAACTTCCATTTGATTCAATTCGTAAATGTATGACTACTGTGCATAAAATTGATGGTAAAATGGTTGCTTATACTAAAGGTTCAATCGAGTCAATTATTGGCAAATGTACAACTATTATGATTAATGGCGAAGTTAGAAAAATCACTGATAAGGATAAAAAAGCCATCCTTGCACTGGTTGATGAATTAGCAGTTAAAGCTCTAAGAACATTAGGACTTGCTAAAAACACAAAATTCACAGATTACTTACAAGCTGAAAACGATATGACTTGATTAGGGTTGGTAGCTATGTTTGATCCACCTCGTGAAGAAGTTAAAGAAACTATTGCTAAATGTCACCGTGCTGGAATAAGAGTCATTATGATTACTGGTGATCATCCATCAACTGCTCGTGCAGTTGCTGAATATGTTGGTATTTGTCAGCCAAAAGAAAAAGTATTAGATGGTTCTCATTTAGCAAAACTTAAATTTAACCAATTATGTAATGAGGTTAAGACTGTTAATGTTTTTGCCAGAGTTTCTCCAACTGATAAAATTAATATTGTAAAAGCATTACAACATAATGGTCAAGTAGTTTCAATGACAGGTGATGGTGTAAATGATAGTCCTTCATTAAAGATGGCTGATGTTGGTGTAGCAATGGGTATTACTGGAACAGATGTTGCCAAAGATGCTGCTGATATGATTTTATTGGATGATGATTTCAATACAATTGAAAAAGCGATTGAAGAGGGACGACGAATTTACAACAATATTCAGAAAGTAATTGCCTTCCTAGTTTCAGGGAATGTGGCAGAAATTTTGATTATACTTGTTGCTGCTATCTTCACCGATGTGTTTAATCCAACACCATTAACAGCCATTCTAATTCTATTTGTTAATTTACTAACTGACACAATTCCAGGTATTGCTCTAGGACTTGATAAAGCATCACCTAACCTCATGGAATACCCACCAATTGGTAAGAAGGACTTTCTCAATAAAAAATCAATATTTCAAATTATTTATTATGGGGTTATTCTAGCTGTGATTGCTTTAGGAGCATTTGTACTTGGTAAATATGCTATTAATTTTGGTAGCGATGAACACTTAATTGCCTTTACATTTGCGACATTATCATTTACTGAAATGGCTCTAATATTCTGTTTCAAATCCTCATCAATTAGTATCTTTAGCAGACATTTAAAATATAACCCATGAATATTCTATTCAGCAATCATTTCCGTTGTCTTAACTGTTTTGATTATTATGGTTCCTGGGGTAAATGGTATCTTTAGCATGAAAGCATTAAGTTGGGTAGAATGAATGTATGTACTTGGTTTTTCACTTATTCCAATAATTATTGCTGAAATTACTAAGACTATTAAACGCTTCAAAAAGAACCGTCGTAAACGTTTAGCAGCTGTTGCTGCAAGTATTGCTGAGGCTTAATGATTACATATTTCATTAATGCTAGTGCATTACTAGGAATGTTATGAAATTATTAATTGTTTCTGACACCCACAAAGATATCAAAAGACTTAAAATTTTAATTGAAAGAGAAAAACCTGATATGGTGATGCATGCTGGTGATTTTGATGTTGAAGAAAAAAAGATTGCTAAATTAGCTGATTATTATGTTTATGGTAATTGGGATATCAACAATCAAATAACAGCACATAAAATTCCACATAATGCTACCAACTTTGCTAAGTACCTTGACAAATCTTACCAGGTGTTTACACTTGAAAATAAAAAATTCCTATTAACTCATTTCATGCCAGGTTATGCTAATAACATGACATGAAAAGATAAAAAGACCGATGTGTTACAAGTAATTAATACCACTATTAATTCCATTATTAAAGACCAAAAACCAGATTATATTATTTTTGGTCACACACATAAACCAATTAAACACACCCATTTATTAAATCCTGGGAGTTTGACAGCTCCTAAACAATTTTTGCATCACCCTACATTCATAATTGCTACATCAAATGATAGTGGTAAATTTAAATTCAAAGTTAAAAAGTTTAAAGATTAAACTACGACACATAATAGTAATTATAACACCCTGGTAGTGGGTGATGGACTTAGCCCAACTTGAAATGGAGATGATGCTAATTACCAAGCGTTAAATAGTATTGACACTCCAGAAACATTACCGAAAGACGTAGTTAAACCAACCATTAGCCGAACTGGTGATGGGACATTCACTAGTAGTATTACTCCTTGATATCGTGCTAATAAAAAAATGAACACGATGATTGATAATGCGCACTTTGGTCTTAAGTATGAAAACAAGAATACCCAACTTCCAGTCGATGATGCACGTGATAGTACTAATGGTTTTAAAATCGATCATGATTTAACTGACAGCAAACGTGCATATAGTAACCGCTTCTATAACGA